>JAZFSF010000093.1:0-6922 GCA_036446055.1 Bathyarchaeia archaeon
CGCTGAGTTCCTGAGCGTTAGGGGCGCCTATGACATCTACCTCGCTAACTCCCTGCTCCGAGAAGAAGGCAAATACATAGGTCCAATCCCAGTCATCGACACAAGCGCCAAGCGGAATAAGGTTCACCACAAATACGTCACGTTCTATCTCAACCTGAAAAACTGGGTTTATCGTTTCGAGCTCTTGAAAGAACAGGAACAGACTTATCGTGAAGGCATTGAAAACCTCTTGTACCTAGCCACGGAGGCACACTACGGCATGAACCCCATTTTCAGTAAAGCGGACGAATACGCACGGGTGACCAAACGGGAAACAAACCTAAAATTTGACTACGTTATCCACGAATTGGATGCAGAGGACAGGACCCGGATGCGCCTAGAAGCGCGGAAAAGAACTCACTTCGGCTACACAACGAAACGGTTGCCTGGACGGTTTACCGCAAGATGAGGAGAAAACAAGAATGAATGAAAGTCAAGTTTTGGGAACGATACTCGGACAAGGAAGGAGGGCTGAAGAGGTCCTCATTGTATCCACGATTGAGAAGACGGGGTCCCTGAGGCGGGGAGCCATACTCGCCCACGACACCTTAAGCGAGACGATGTTGCTACAGGTAGCTAATAAAATGACGTGGTCCAACGTGAACGAACAGGACCTCTACCTTATGAGTGAGAACGAACAACTGGCATACCAGATCCTTCAGCGATCTCCACGTAGCTACATCCTCCGCTGCAACATCGCAGGAGCCATCCGAGACGAGGGTGATGGATCTCAAATCTTCAGTGGAACCATCAGCTTCGTCGCCGACAAGTCGTCTGCGGTTCGAGCCCTGAATCCAAAAGAGATAAAGATGATCTATGACCGAGGTACCCTTTTCGTCGGAAAAACCGTGGACAACCATCCTGTAACTCTTCCCGTGAACGGATTGGTACAGCGGCACCTCAGCATCATTGGCATGACCGGCAGCGGCAAATCCTACTTGCTTGGACTTCTCTGTGAAGAATTAGCCCGACGTAAGGCTGCCATCCTCATCATCGACCCACACAACGAGTACATTCCACTAGCCCAAACCCTCCCCCGAGAGACTAGGCGAATGCTGTACAGCGTCGGCACCGCGACAGGGTTAAACACATACACCCTCGACGTCAAGGAGATTTCGACCCACGACTTCCAGCACTTCACGGGGATGGGTCCGGGTTCCACAAGTATCGTTGAGACCGTCATTCAAAGTCTCCGCGAAAACACCCCTCAATACACTATCCAGGATCTCCTCAACAAACTCGATGCGAGGGCGAAACGCGGACAACCCTCGGAGAAAGCTGCCGCAACGTGGGCCAGAAACTACATCCAGACCCTAGCGAACACGGGCATGATTGGAATCCGAGAGCCCCCGATACGAGAGATGGTGGGAGCAAATCAGATGACCGTGGTAGCCATGTCTGGCGTACAAGAACGGATTCAACAATTCGTTGCTACCAGCATCCTGAAACGAGTCTTCAACGCGAGAAAGCACCGGAAAATTCCGCCGCTTCTACTCATCGTGGAGGAGGCCCATCGATTTGCACCCTCTGGAGAAACGGCGTCCAGCAGCGCCATGTTACGCACCCTAGCCGCTGAGGGACGGAAGTTCGGCGTTTGCTTGGTGGTCGTATCACAGCGACCGAACCGTCTGGATGCAACGGTACTCAGCCAGTGCGTCACCAACATCGTGATGAAAATCAAGAACCCAATGGACCTCACAAGCATACGAGAGAGCGCGGAGAATGTTACTGATGACATTCTGGGCGAGCTACCCCGCTTCGAACGAGGGGAGGCATTGGTGATGGGAGAAGCGTTTCCCATATCCATCAGGTTCAAGACGAGGTCGGACAGGACGACCATGCACGGAGGCAAGAGCGTAGACTTCGAGGCTGCGTGGCAGGCGGATAGCAAGAGACGGGGTGTAAAGCGATTTGCGTTCCCCACTGAGCTGTAAGGGGTGATGATGTATGCGCATTGCGTTGGCTTCTGACTTCCATCTGGACTTACGTCAGTTCAACCGACAACAGCGGTGGCAGGACTACGTGAACACCTTTGTCAATGTCACGAGGCGTGTGGTGGAGCTAGCGCCAGACGCCTACATCATAGCAGGAGACCTCTTCGAGAAGTATCGACCGCATCCAGGAGTCATCCGCCGATTCTTACGAGAGATGTCGTGCCTAGAATGCCCGATTATCTTAATCCGAGGAAACCACGATTCTCCTCAGATATTCTTCGAGCGATTCGGCGGCGACATCCTGCATCTACTCCAAGATGTGGCTGAAATCGTTTACTTGAACCGAGAGAACCCCTCGTACGAATTGGGTGACGTCTGCTTCATCGGTCTCGGCTATGTAGGTTTTAATACTGAACAGGAAATCACCAGCCACGTTAAGGGGGTCAAGACTGACTTGAAAACCACGGTGGGAATCTTCCACCAGCTCCTAGATTACCCCAGCGTGCCCGAAAGCTTGGTGGAGGTATCACGAAGCTTCCTCAAGGGGTTGGGACTCGACTATGTCCTGATGGGACACTGGCACATTCGTTATGAGGAGACGCGGCTGTTTAACCCTGGATCTCCCGAGTACTGGTCCTTCGACCAAGGGGAACAACTTATAGTGAACCTGGACACGGGAAACGAGAAGAAAACGACCGCGAAAAAAAAAGGTTTCTACCTCATCGATACAGAAAAAGACAAGGGGGAGTTCATAGAAGTCGCGCCTGCGAGACCCATGTACTCCGTCACTTTTGAAACCAACGCCTTCGATGAAGCAAAACACCTCCCTACAATCAAGCAATATCTAGAGCAGTTCAACGAGGAAGGGGCGATGGTGAAGACTATCATTAAGGGAAGGCTTCGGTATGGTCGAATCAACTTTGGGAGAACACTGAACCTCGATAAGCCCCTTATCCACAAAGTGGTGACGGACCTCAAATCCGCGGAGGTTGCCATAGAAACGGTGGACACCATCGAGGCGCAAGCGGCATATCTCACGGATAGAGGCGTCAGCAAAGACGTGTCAAAGAGGGTCGCAGAGTGGCTTGAACACAACCGAGACGATCTAGCTCCCATGCAGAGTCAAGACTTACTACGTGCCCTCAGAGCTGTCCTACGCCATGGAGAAGCAAAGGTCTCTTTCTACCAGCATGAATAATCGCACATCTCAAGCGAAATAATTCTCTAATCCTTCTGGAGATTTCCTCTTTTTTTATCTTTACCCGATAAAACAGGCAGTCGGTTTCTAAGATTTCGTCCTATCTTTGTTGTTTCCGTACAAGGAAGCGCTTCAAGGGAAATAATCAAATTGATTACTGCTTTTTCAAAGCCTTTTTCTCGACCAATTTTTATCCTGTCGATACATTGACCAGACAGATTTCACCGATTCAAGGTTAATCTTGGAGACAACGCCTTTAATGGGTTTAACCGTGATGACTATCATAATTCGCTACAGAAATTTCTGCTTCGTCCACTGTCAGAGGATCCAGCAGTTTCCGAGACTTGATCTTACCTCTCTCAAACGCGGTTTTAATCTTTCTAAAAAGTTTCAAAAACTCAAGGTCAGTAAGTACTGCGTAGCTTCTCATCGGTTAAGAAACTATCTATTTCTGAGGGTTGAAGCGTTGAATCTAAGAGGTAATGGGGAAAGGGATAACTTATGAGGAATAACGTTAATAATTATTTTGAGGAAAGATAATGAGTGAAAGGATTCCGTCTCCAGAAGAGTTTTTTGGCTTTCAGATGGGAAGCGAAAGGAACATCGCGCGGTGGAACCGAATCGTCGAGTACTTTAAAGTACTGGCGACGCGGAGCGATTCGATTCAAGTCATCGATATGGGACCTTCAACAGAGGGTCACCCGTTTCTCCTCGTCATCATCTCCTCCTCTGAAAATCTCGCGAACTTAGAGCGGTTGAAAAAGGTGAATGCGCAGATTTCAGATCCACGTGGGATGGCGGAGGAAGAGATGACGTCGTTGATAGCGGAGGGAAGAGCTGTCATCTGTCAATCGATGAGTCTTCACGCGTCAGAGATTGGGGGAACCCAAATGGCGCCTGAACTCGCTTACGACTTATTGACCAGGCGAGACGAGGAGACCCGTCGCATCTTAGAGAATGTCGTGTTTCTCATGATTCCCTGCTTCAATCCTGATGGCCAAATCATGGTCACCGACTGGTATACGAAGTGGCTGGGAACGGAGTACGAGGGGGGGCGCCTACCATGGCTGTATCATAAGTACGCGGGACATGACAACAATCGGGACGCTATTATGACGAATCTAATTGAATCCCAATATATGGCGAAGATTCTGTTTCGTGAGTGGCACCCGCAAGCGTATCTAGATCACCATCACATGGGCAGCTATGGTGCACGCCTCTACATTCCACCGTATTGTGAACCTATCCGCCCACACGCTGACCCCTTAATCTGGCGAGAACTCTCCTGGTATGGCGCCCACATGGCCTATAAACTCGAAGAAGAGGGAAAGACAGGTATACTCAATAATGCGCAGTTCGCGGGGTGGGGCCACTTCGGCTTTCACTGGATTGGAAATTTCCACAACATAGCAAGCATGTTGACGGAGTCTGCGAATGCTAAGCTAGCCACCCCACTCTACATCCATTCCACGCAGCTCACAGGTCAGAATGGAAGCACCTTAAGGGGATTCGCTCAATACAAACCGCAGACCAACTTCCCCCATCCGTGGAACGGGGGCTGGTGGCGTCTCCGTGACATCGTTGAACAGCAGAAAATTGCGGCGTGGTCGCTTTTAGACATGGCTACGAGAAATAAGGAAACCGTTCTCCGAAACGCTTATCTCAAGGGAAAACGGCAGACGGAACGAGGCGCAGAGGAGACGCCAAAGGCCTATGCGATTCCGCCAAACCAACACGATTCATTGACCGCGACCAAACTTGTTGAACAACTCCTCATGCAAGGAATAGAGGTCAAACGAGCATTACAGCAGTTCACGGTCGATGGACTGCTTTATCCGCAGGGAACATACGTCATATTTTTGGCACAACCCAAAAGAGGGCTTATCAAAAATTTACTCGGACGAACCTTCTACCCCGATGATGTGTGGTCTAGAGAGACCGATAACACGCCTCGAGTCCCGTATGATACTGCAACGGACACAATAGCCGAATTCATGGGAGTCCTAGTGAATCCCATAAAAAACCGCTTTGAGGGAGAGTTTGAGGTCATCACGAAACCAGAGAATATGGCTGGGGGCGTTGTGGGAACGTCGTCGACGGGGTACATCTTCGACGGTAGACTCAACGACAGCTTCAAAGCGGCAAACATACTTCTCAGCAAAGGCGTCACCGTTCGGAGAATTGATGAAACCCTACAGGTGAACGAACGCTGGTTCCCGCCTGGAAGCTTCATCGCCTCAGCCGACGCAGAGAAAGTCTTGAGAGAGATAGCGCGAGAGCAAGGCATAACGTTCTACGCGTTAGAGAAAGAGATTGACATCACAGTTCACGAGATTAAACAACCTCGGATCGCGATGTACCAACGCTTCTACGGGGGAAATATAGATGAAGGTTGGACACGACTGCTTCTAGAACAATTCAGTTTCCCCTACACCTCGGTCAAGGACGACGAAATCAAGAAGGGGGGCCTTTCCAAGCATTATGATGTGTTTATCCTTCCCGATGATGCTGCACCCTTGATTACGGGCGAAAAGCTAGATGAGTATTATGAAAAACGTTTTAGTGGCAGGCGAGTTCTGCCGAAAGACCCTCCGGAGTATCGCGGCGGCATAGGAGCGGTAGGAACTGAAAACCTCAACAAATTCGTCAAGGAAGGAGGCACCTTGATAACTTTCAACGAAGCCTGTGAATTGGTACTGGAACGTTTTGGGCTACGCGTCAACAATGTGTTGAAGGACGTGAAGTCGAAAGAGTTCTTCTGTCCCGGTTCAACATTGAAGGCAGAAATAGATACCGCTCACAGTCTGGCATTCGGTATGCCCAAGAAGGCCCTCGTCCTCTTCAAGAATGGCCCCGTATTTAACATCGTTCCATCAGAAGCTAATGAGGATTATGAGGTCATCGTCACGTATCCCGAACGAGACCTCCTAGAGAGTGGCTGGCTAATCGGTGAAGAAAAGATAGCGAAGAAAGCGGCCATGATAGTTGCGAAAAAAGGCAACGGTAAGATTATTCTTATCGGCTTCCGAGTGCAACACCGAGTCCAGACCCATGGAACATTCAAACTACTGTTTAACAGTCTACTCAACTGAAGCCTCTCACAACAAAATCATGGTTAAGCCGTTCGTTTCAGCTAACTCGAATACTTCTCCATTAACACGACCATTAACGGGAACGCCACTAAGGCCCATTGAATAGCGTTAATCCACCAAAGATAGTTAGGATTAATGCTCCAAATTATTCCTCCTAGAAGGGGAGCAATGACTCCAATTATTCCCACGATGACGGCTCGCATCCCCAAATATTTTCCCCTCACCGCTTGAGGTACCACCTCATGAGTGAAAGCGTCCCAACCAAGATACATACATCCTTCTACCGAACCAAGAATACTGTACAGAATTAAGAACTCAGGATGTGACGAGGGCGTTAGGAAGAGAATGCATCTGGCGCCTAAACCAATTAAATGACCGATATACGCGATTTTTCGCCGCCCAAACCGAGAAATCACTCCGCCCATGGGAAGGGAGAGGAATACATCAACGAGCATCTCACCTGCTCCCATGTACCCTATAATGAAGGCGGTTACCAGTTTGACATCTACTTGATAGATCCCTAGAAAAGGACGAACCATCAATCCAAAGAAGCTCTGGATAACATCTTTAACAAAAAAAAGCTTCAGTGCAGACGACCCTTGAAAGATTGAAAAAAAACTCTTGAGAACCCCAGTTCCACCATCGTGTCTATCAAAGAG
>JAZFSF010000094.1:0-10765 GCA_036446055.1 Bathyarchaeia archaeon
ACGTATATGCCTTTGAAGGATTCAAGAAAACATTTCAAGCGTAACAATGTGCCATAAGAAGAGAAGTCGTGAAAGAGAGGAGACTCTAAGACTTTCACGAGCTACAATAATCTCTTTGAATCCATGAAAAGCTGTCTTCTACAAAAAAGACTGCTAAAGAAGAGGTACGTTAGATATTTAATGAAATGAGTTATATAGCTCGCTGGGAGTAAAGATGGCTTTATGGGACTCCTTGATAAGACACGTCAGTTCTTAGCTTTGGATAAGAGTCTGAGAACCCTACTCGTAACCAGTGTCATAATGAATTTGGGTAGTAGCCTTTGGGGACCTCTGCTTGGATTGTATATCACGAATAATTTGGGTGTCTCCCTTTTGATGTTTGGTTTGATGACCACTGTTCGGCAGTTGGCCCAAAGCCTGACCATCTTTCCATCCGGTTATCTTTCCGACAACTTTGGTAGAAAAAAAATATTGATTGCATCCTACCTTTTCTCGATTTTAGCTTTGATAACCCTGTTTGTTGTTAGGGATCTGCCTTGGTTGTTTCTCGTCTCCATTTTCCAAGGGTTGAATATGGCACTTGTAGGGCCATCTAAGAGTGCCTACGTTGCTGAAGTCGTCTCTGAGGAGCGGAGAGGCGTCGCCTATTCAACGCTTGCCCTGTTTCAGAGTCTCAGCAACGTCATCGCAACATCGATAGCGGGCGTCATCGCAATCGTATTTGGTTTTTTCTGGGTTTTCTGCTTCGCTTTAACATTGGAATCCATCGCGCTCATCGTAACTACAGTGTACCTCAAAGAGTCTTTGAGTCAAGAGACTGTTACAAAAAACCCCTCAAGGGAATCCGCGTTCAAACAATTTAAAAACGGCTTAATTATTTTGAAAAATCCAGCGTTATTAGCTGTGCTATTTGGTATCGTATTCCATCAACTGGGATTAGGCATCTCAAACCCATACTTGACCATATATACTCAAAACGTACTGGGTTTTTCCCTGCCAATGATCAGCTTAATGCTCGGTATGCAGCGGCTAGGCATCTTCATCGGGCATTTTCCCAGTGGAAGGCTCGTCGATAAATACAGTGGTGAAATCTCCTTTGCATTCCACATCTTTGCCACGACACTCACCATGATTCTCTTCACAATCACAGAAAGTCCGTTCCTCGCAAGCTTCATCCTCTTCTCCTGGGGACTAACTTTTGGATTAGATAACGTCAGTCGACAGAAACTTATCCCAAAATACCGATCTAAAGCAGGAATCGCCATGGCCTTCGGCGTAATCAGCCTCATCGCGGGCATCGTCTCCATGATCTCGCCCACCATCGGAGCTTGGGTCTGGACTAATTATTCGCCGCAATCGGTCTTCTATGCCTCAGCAGCAATCAATGTCTTGGGCTCCCTGCCACTGTTCATCCTGTGGCTCTACCAAAGAAAAGGAAAGAACTGAAGACCACAATCCTCAAAAAAACAATCACAAACGGAGCAACTGCTATTCTGAAACTTGAGAGCCCAAAGAAACCTGATTACCTTATCAACAATATCTGGATTCATCATAAGTGCGCTCGCTTATCTTCCATTAACGTCGTAAGAAGAGAGGTTGCTCCTCGAAAACTTAAACAGAAGAACGAATTTTAAAAAGCAGTAAGTGTACATACTTATAGAGAGAATTGAAACATGGTTGGCCTATTAGATCCTTTTGAGATCAAAGGATTAACATTTCTGAATCGACTCGTGTTGCCCCCGATGCAGACGGGATTAGCCACTTCGGATGGAGCGGTAACCGATGAGCTTGTGGACTATTATACCAAGCGCGCCAAGACTGTTGGACTCGTGATTGTAGAGCACAGTTACGTGAGGCTTGACGGGAAATCAAGTGAAAAACAGCTCGGGATATACGATGACGAATTGATAGGTGGTCTTGAACAACTAGTCAGTAGCGTCCACGCCACGGACACACCCATTATAATCCAAATTAACCACGCAGGGAATAAAACCAGCAAGAAAACCACGGGGTTCGAGCCCATAGCTCCTTCAGCAACCGAAAACGCTAGGAGACTTCGAAAGGAAGAACTCACAAAATTAACTGAAGCATTTACGTCAGCAGCGGATAGAGCAATGAAGGCCGGTTTTGACGGTGTGGAAGTGCACGGTGCCCACGGCTTCCTCCTCAACCAGTTCTATTCACCCCTCACAAATAAACGGATAGATCAGTACGGAGGCTCTCTTGAGAATAGAAGTCGATTCCCCCTCGACGTCGTTAAACGGGTGAGAGATAAGATTGGTGGACGGCTACTGTTTTACCGTTTAGGCATCGTCGACTTAGACCCAGCTGGCACACAACTCGAAGACTCCACAACCTTTTCCATGACGCTCAAGCAATCGACTTTAGACATCGTTGACGTATCGGGGGGTATGTGCGGTAGTCGTCCCACTCAACTGCAATCAACACCCGGCTTTTTTGTCCCCCAAGCCCAACACATCAAGGAGATCGTCGACATCCCGGTCATTGGCGTCGGTGGAATTCGCGATCTGCGATACGCTAACAATCTCATCGAGAGAGAAGCCGTCGACTTGATAGCAGTAGGCAGACCCCTCATGCGTGACCCAGACTGGGCGAGTACGGCCCTCAAAACATTAAAAACAGAATAAGACCCAAACGTCCACAAACTCCCACATGTCTCAAAGCGAAAAAACGAGAATTTCCACCTTTTTACAACAGATGTCTCAACCTTTTTCACGTGTATCCACGGAAGATATAGGACAAAATACGTGAATGGACTGAAAGTACCAAACAAGAAGCCTAAACCCTATGAGGCTCAAACCCAACTAGCTAGAAGGCCTTCACCAAATCACGGAAAGTTATAAAGGCTCTCGGTCAATTTTGAAGATAACGGGTCTACCGTCATCGGGGCATTGAAGCGTTTCTTTGCGATTAATCCAATCTTCCTTCGGCGTTTCCCTGCTGAGGGCAGTTATGTAAGGGAACACCGCGGAAAGGGCGAAGAGGCAAAGTCGGTCGCTCTCGTCTTTCACAATCTCGGCACCGTGGAACGTTATTTTATCCCCAACTTTATAGTATCCACAGGGGCGGTCACCACGTGTTTCTTTCACCGTCAGGATTACACGATACGACATTTTAAGCACCATACAATCATCGTTACAGTATCTATTAAAAAGGTTTCAGCCTTCTGAAGAAAGCTCATTAAGCAGATGGTTCGCTTATTAGATGCGGAAGAATAGTTGAGAATTCGATGGATATCGATAGCTGTTTCAAAGGGTGAGTACAACGTCTTCCTGATTCGTCGAGGAAAGGGGTTCGGGTCTAAAGTATTGGTTTACAGCAATTTTAGGGTGGGAGTGAGACAGGTGTTTATGCATAAACCTCAGGCAACACATTTGTCCTCAAAGTATATGACACTGACGGGTTAGAAGGAGTAACAGGCTTCATATGGATGCATTTGTCTCCCTCTACAAATAAGCGTTTTTCGACAGTTACCGTTACGCCCCGTTTCTGAAGGGCTACTCAGCGATATCGATCTTTGAAACGATGGTTCCTTTGATACGCCCACGTAGCCATGCGCAGGTACTTGTAGATTGATTCGTCCTTTGTCAGGCTACGTGCGTTACTTCACTTTAATCACTTTAAAATATGCGAGGGAACCGAAAATCGCAAGCGAGATTAAAAGCACGCCCAATACTACTATCGGACTCACGGCGTCATAAAACAGGGGTACAGCAGCGATTGCCAGATAAATCATACTCCAAAAATAGCGATTAGCTTCCTTGCTCACAACTGCATAAATTAAAGTATACACTCCAAAGGGACCTGAAAGCCACATAATCAAAGTAAGGAGGTTAAAGGGGAGAAATCCGCCACCATACACTATTGCTGCGATACCTAAAGAAAGCGTAAGAGTAATGACTGCGCCCACATTGTATTTGAAGACTCTGCTCATGAAACCACCAATCCGTCTCTGCCCTTATAAGAGGTGTCACTCGCCTATATTTTTTTATGATGATCACGAGAAAAACGTCCCATCGGTCAGAAGCTAGCTAGTTATGACAGTAAATAAGGTTGATACTTTTAAAGCCTATTTTATTTTTAACGTTGTTGATAAGGCATTAAGGAAATGTTTGGGTTAAAAATCTAGGGGAAGTCCATGAGTTCTTATGGTATGACAAATACAGCGGATGGAGTTTCTTATAGCTCATTAGCTAACTCATCGTCTTCTTCTGATTTAAAACATTAACAGAAATTAATGGTTAGCTAGCAAAAAGATTGAGGGATTAATCATTCAATATATTCTGTAGGGTCAGTTAATCCAGATTGTTTAAATGCGTTCTTACGATTGATGCATGATTCACATTTTCCACAATGTTTTGCCAAGTTTAGATAGCAAGACCATGTGAGATTAAAAGGAACACCAAGTTTTGTACCGAGTTTAATGGTTTCTGATTTTGGTACATTGCTAAACGGAGCTTCAATTTCGAGTTCTTCGTTGGTTCCTAATCTAGCAGTCTGCTCGAAGGAGTTGTAGAACTCTTTTCTACAATCGGGATAATGTTGTGCATCTGAGCCTTGAGCGCCATAGAAGATATATTTTGAGTTTATCGAGATAGCATATGCAACTGCAACAGAAAGAAATATTGCATTTCTGAAAGGTACAATAATTGGTTGGCTGAAATCCGTAGTCATTTGGATGTTTTCATCTACAAGGGAAGTTACTCCTGCAAAGATGTCTTTTAATGATGAGAGGTCAATGATTTTGATTGGGATAGCGAGTTTAGCAGCAATTTTTCGTGCGCATCCTATTTCTTTTATGGAGATTTGGCCATAATTAAAAGTGAGTCCATACACATCGTATCCTTTGTTCTTCGCCCAATAGGCTACAACTGCTGAGTCAGGGCCACCACTTAGTACTATGATGCATTTTGCTCTTTTTACCACGTTTCACCACCAGACATATCGTTTTTCTATAGCTTTAAAGATAGTTGATCCAAGGAAACAAACGATTTGTTCGCTTATAAATAAGTAGGGCAAGGTAGCTAGGAGAGGGATAGATAATACTTGGTTCAGCATCCAGCTGACGCTGAGAGGTATGATTGTCGCAATAACGATTCCTGTAACGAAATAATTATTGTTGAACTTTGTGGCTAAGATATATCCAATGATTCCAGCGATAAAACTCATGATTGGCATAAACAAGAGTTCGTATATGCCAACGAAAGGACTGAAGAGATTACCGACGACTACGCCGATTGTATAACCAATAGCAAGTACCCATTTTTTTGCGATAGCCGGTCTAATTATGCCAGCAACTCTAAACTGTAATACATAGAAGGATATTGGTGCAAGTAAATACACTAATACAGCGTATAATGACGCAAAAATTGCAATTAGTGACAGGTCTTTACTTGTTATTTTCAACTGTTTACCTCCCAACCGGGATTTCTATAGCGGAACAGGGGGAGGTCCCACCACCCGCTCAGTAAAGCCTTTTCAATCATCCATAAATAAAGCTTTTTTGTTATCACCGTATCTTGTGAAATAACTCCTAAGTCTCCTCTGTACTCGTACAGAAACGTATTTCTGACGTTTTCAACTGAGATTTACCTCTTCCATCCAAGAAAAAGCTTAGTAATTCATCTTGAGTCCAAACATATCGCGTGCGCTCTAGTTTTAATTCATCTTGTTGCGTAAGTTTAGCTAAAACAAAATCATATTTTCTAGGAATTAAACGTGTAACAACGCACCCCAAGAAATACTGTTTATACAAGCAAAGGGTAAAGAAATATATTATGACGCTAGTTCAATAGAGCCTTATATTGATGATAGTTTAGGTGCAGAGAATTTTAAAAAAATGCAATACACGGTTTTAATATAATATGATTAGGGCTCTTTGAAGATGTTTAACGCTAAAACTGCTCTCAACAGCCTAGTTAATTGATTTGTCTAGACGATTTCAACGGTTGTTGTTTCCAAAATCCTTTCTTGTTTAATTTTTTGCCCAGATAGACGAGGCTGAGCATGATAGGGACCTCCCAAAACAGCCCCATTGTTGTACCGAGTGCGGCTTGTGAACCCAAACCGTATAGGGTGATGGCGGTTGCAATTGCGATTTCGAAGTGACTTGAGGAACCGATTATCACTGAGATTATGGCCTCGGGATATCGGAGACCCGAGAGCTTAGTGATGATTAAGTTAATTCCCACGACAATTACGAACCCTAGCAAAAGGGGAATAGACACAAGAATCATCTCTCCTGGATTTTGGATGAGTACGGTTCCATTCAGCGAAAATAACACGATTAAGGTTGTCAATAACGCTGATATCGCTATTTTTCCTACTAGTGGTTTGTACACGTCGAGGAACCACCGCTCACCTTTCGTTCTTGTGATATAGCTTTTGGAGAGGTAGCCTAACACAAGGGGTATTCCGATGAACACAAACACGGATATCAGGAGCGCGACTTGGTCAATTTGAATGTTCTGAATTCCCGTTAATAATGTGACGAGGGGGGCGTAGAAGACCATGATGGTGACGGTGTTCAAACTCGTGTTGATGAAGTTTTGCTCTTGGTTTCCCTTTGCGAGAGAGCCCCACACTAAGACCATGGCGGTACAGGGGCTAGATCCGAGTAAAATTAACGAGACAATTAATTGATCGTGACCGGCCAAGAAGAAGTACGCGAGACCTGCTGTTATGAGGGGAGCCAAAATCCAATTCGAGAGAATCGTGACGAGAATCGGTTTGGGGTGGTGAAGTATTTTTTTCAATTCTGATACCTGAAAGTTTAGGAAGGCGGGATACATCATTAGAAAGAGACAGATGCCAATGGGAATTGATATTCCGCTGATTTGTAAATCGTTGATCGCGATGCTGAGAGCGGGAAAATACTGGGATAGTAAAAGCCCTAGCACCATGCACAACGCGACCCATACCGCGAGATATTTCTCGAAATAGCCCAGCTCTTTCGTTTCTGACAAAGTAACCGTCCTTAAATCGTACAACTATTACATTGAAATATTTAAATCTATTAGTTTAGGGATAAATGAAGGGAATTACCAAGTAAAAAGCTTTTAGGCAAGTTGCCGAATGCAGGAATATGAAGTACAGAAGTTCTATTGCTTAAAAATATCGAGCTTTCACTCTGGAAATTCAAGGAAATTGAATAAGCTTTGAACGAGCTTTGGTTTTGAGACGCTGTAGAAGACCCATTTTCCCTCTTTCCTATCCTTTATCAGCTTCATGTTCTCCAAAATGTTGAGGTGATGGGACGCGGTGGGCTGAGTGAGGTCCAGGGCAACGGTTAACTCGCAGACACACATCTCTCTCTCATTGAGAAGCCTAAGCATCTTCAGCCTTGTTTCGTTGGCTAAGGACTTCAGAAGTCGAGTCTTCGTGTCGATTAGTTCCTCATCAGCCAATTGGTTGGCAATCGTCTTCAACTCCGTTGCGTATGCTACTAGGTCTTCTGATGGACGAAGATTCGAACAGAGAAGCCTTTCTAGTCTCTCGGATCTCCTAATAGTTCGAGCTGTCGGCATACGCCTCACATCTTCAAAGTTTAAATGTTTAATAATAAAGGATTTAGAACAAATTTAAATATTTTGATTTGTAATACCACATCATGATGAGAGTTTTTTAGCTAACTATCTTGATTCCGACTATGGTTATAACTTTATTAAAAGAGAAATTATCAAAAACTTTTATGAAGTTGGCAAAAATCTCTCATATTTAGGTTTAACAAATATTAGAGTTTTCGATATGTTATGCGTGAGTTATCTAAAGGCACAGAAGATAAAATCAGATGTTAAAATACAGTGATATACTATTCGATGGATGAATAACAGAGACCGTTTTTGAACAAAAACTCCAACAACTATTTTTTTAATGAGTGAACTAAAGTTGTTGTGTTTCTGTAAAACTGGTTTAAGGAGAATTAATTTAGCCTAGAAATTCATGAAACCTTATTAAATACGTTAAAAGAAGCTGGCTAGCCCCGAGAATCATCATAGGCCGGTTGAATTATTCGGCTTTGCTCTTGTAGCGAAGAACATTCCCGGCTAGGGTGCCTGTGTGCTCTCCTCTCTCTATAATGATTTTTCCATTGACTATCACGTATTCTATCCCAGTGGGGTATTGATGAGGATTCCAGTATGTGGCGTTGTCTATTACGGTCTCAGGGTTGAATATGGTTATGTCTGCACCCATTCCCTTCCGTAGTGCACCCCTGTCCTTGATGAGCATCCTCTGGGCTGAGGCCCAGGTCATCTTCTTTACGGCTTCCTCTAGGGTCAAGAGGCCCATCAGTCTGACGTACATTCCCAGTATCTTGGGAAAGGTTCCGTAGCAACGGGGATGAGGATAGCCTACATGCAGAGACCCATACGGAGCCATTGCCCAGCCATCGGAGCCAATCAACATTAAGGGGTGTTGGAATGCGCGCTTGACGTTTTTATGGAGTCGAGAGTTGAGACCGACGCGCATGACATTGGCCTTATTCTCTATCAACAAGTTGCAGAAGGCATCAATTAGGGGCACATCCATCATTTCTGCAACCTCGTTGACGGTCTTTCCTTCGTACTTCCTACACTTCTTGTTCTGACACCATGCAATGAGTGGCGTGTTGCGAGAGCCATTCGGCCACATCTCAGGAGGACTCTGTTTCCACTCTCGGCTTATCCTCTCCCTTACCTCTGGTTTCATTATTCTCTCAAGCATCGCATCAGATCCTCCTTCGTGAACCCAACTTGGCAGGTAGATTCCTGAAAGAAAACTGGAACCAGCTGTGTAGGGATATGCGTCAAAGGTCACATCCACTCCCCTCGCCTTGGCTCCCTCTATAACCGCATAAATCTCGTCTGAGGGAGTCGTGTGAGTTAAGTTCACGGGCACACCGGATCGCTCACTCAACTCTAAGGCCTCCATCACGCCCTCAATTCCACCTCTCGTGTGGGTGTGGTAGATACCACCATACTTAGCCACGACTCCACAGAGTTCCAAAACCTCTTGAGTTGTTGAGTAGCACTGAGGATAGTATGTCAGCCCCGTAGATAAACCACAGACACCGTCCCTGAAGGCTTCATCGACTAACTCTTTCATGTGTTCCATCTCGGCTTGACTTGGTTCTCGCATCTCGAAGCCGATGGCATCTATCCTGATTGTTCCGAAGCCGACGTTGGCGCGGACGTTCACCCCGAGTCCGCCCTCTTCCAGCTTGTTGAAATAGTCATCGTATGTAGTCCAGTTGAAGGGAAGAGAAGCACCGAATGCAAGAGTTTCGTAGTAGTTCTTGAGGTCTTTCCGATGCATTTCCACGACTGGCGCAGGGGACCAACCATCAGGGGTGAAGTATAGGGTAGTTACTCCCTGATGTATGAAGCTCTCAGCCTGCTTGTTCTCAAATAAGGTAAGGTCTGCGTGGCTATGCATGTCCAAGAAGCCTGGGCAGACGATCATGCCCTTGGCATCGATTACCTCATCCCCGTACTCTGGCCCGTCTGTGCTAACTTTAGCAATCTTTGCCTCATCAACGTAAATGTTGGCTTTGAACCTGAGTCTTCCCGTGCCATCTATTATATGACCGTTCTTGATAACTAGGTCGTAACCCAATCCTCAACCTCCTAAAATAGGATAATCAATGAAAGACATTCTAATAAAATGGTTTCGAAAAAAGAGATACTTGGCGTCGGATTGGTATGAAAATCCCCTAAAGGAAACAGTCCAGCCATAGGAGAATAGGATTTGTTCTTCGACTGTTTCAGCATATTTGCCTCAGCTAGCGTTAGGTTGAAAAATGACAGAAAGGGATAACGAAGTTTTATATAGCGTGAGCGTTAACAATTTCACAAATTTTTAGGAAAGATGTGTTCTTTGTCTGACATACTTGAAGAGGTTTCGTGTAGGTTTGCGGATTTGGATCTCAATAGGACATTGGCTCTGACGAAGGAAGCGTTAGGGAAGGGGTTCAGCGCTCACAAAATCCTTGAAGAAGGGCTTTCAAAGGGATTGGACCGTGTTGGAGAGCTCTTTGAAAGGAAGGAGTATTTTCTCTCTGAACTTATGGTGGCTTCCTACATAATGGAGGGAGCGATGAAAGTGATAGAAAATAAATTGAAGTCCGAGGCAGGGGATGGAGGAAGGCGGGGAAGGGTGGTCTTCGGCACGGTGGAGGGAGACTTCCACTTCATAGGCAAGAACATTGCTATCTCCCTTTTACAGGCTTCAGGCTACGAGATCTTTGATTTGGGAGAAGACGTTCCTTCGGAGGTCTTTGTCGAAAAAGTGAGGGAGGTTAAACCAGATATTGTGGCGTTATCCGCTCTCCTCCTAACGACTGTGTCAGGCATAGGGGAAGTCGTGGAAGCGTTAAAGAGGGAAAGTCTCAGGGATCAAGTCTTCGTTATGATTGGTGGGAGACCCACGAGTCAAGAGGTCGCAGAGAAGTATGGCGCTGATGCCTACTGTGTCAACGCAATGGAGGGAGTGGCCGCGGCTAACAAATACATGGATAAAAAAAGGGGTTAAATCTAGATGCTGTCCCCCTATGAACGCCTGCTCCTAGCTTACCTTGGGAAGCAACCAGACCAAATAACCGTAGCCATCCCTCCATTCCCAGTACTCGGCGTCCCCGAACTCGAGATGAGCGCTGATAGAGCTAATCCCAACTTTCTCCGATGGGATAAGGAGACCAGGATTAGGAAATCGATAGAGTTCAACGTGAACTTCGCCAAAAGGTTCCCAGATCTTTGCGTGTTAGATG
>JAZFSF010000095.1:0-3640 GCA_036446055.1 Bathyarchaeia archaeon
CTTCAGACTACGGCATTATGCTTAAGTGTTCGATATGACTGCTTTATTGTAAGATGTCAATGAAGGCTTATCTGGGTTTATATTGTAAGGTAGGCACTCCAAGAAGAGTCCTAAAAGAACTGGTAAAACTTAACATCCCTCGAGGAGATATCTTCCTCCTCTTTGGCACTATCGATATCCTCATCAAATTCAAGAAATTAAAGAATCTAGATGAGTACATCGAAAAATGGTTTAATCCAATAACGATAATCGGTGCAGATGAGAGATTGATCGTAGAGACCTCGACTCTCATTGTTAGACAAGAGAGCCCAGCATATACTGAGGTACCCTTTGCCATCATATTCGTGAATACTAAACCTCAAGCATATGAAGATGTACGAAAAAGCGTTCTCTCCATTCCAGAAGTCTTATCCGCTGACCACGTCTTTGGACCTTACGACATAGTATGTCACGTCAGAGCCAAGAATAGAGTAGACCTTGAACGAGTGCTCTTAAGCATTCAAACCAGTGATTCGGGTATAGAGAAAACTCTGACTTGCATAATAAAGGAAGTTTACTAACCCACAGAGAAGTCCACCCATAAAGGAGTTAACTAGAACCTAGCTTTGAAGCATTTAGGTGCAAATCACATATATCTTAATTAAAATAGAACTCAACCATCTTAATCGCGCGCGTTTTTTTTAAAAATGAAAGCTACAGCTTTCATAGAGGAATGAGTAAAGAAGGCACATATTTTTAACTTCGATTCTAAAAGTAGAGGAGAAGTAGCGCGGTTAATCAAAGACACCTTTAGTGAAACTAATAAAAAGTAACGTGGATAACAATCATGCGAATGTGGTATAAGTTTATCATATCGTATAACCTATACAAGATGGGGTGTAGTTATTGTCGTGTTTTATAATAGATGAATTATCGAGATATGTCATTGCCAAGAGAGCCGTTGAGAAGACGGTGACTAAGGAGTTTATGGTCGCAGCTAAACACCCGTTGGCGGCTTTGGCGGGAGTTGAAATTCTCAAAAAGGGTGGAAACGCAGTGGACGCAGCCGTGGCTACTCACTTCGCTTTAGCCGTAGTAGAACCTTTCATGACTGGGATAGGCGGTGGAGGTCGATGTGTTATCCGACTCAGAGATGGAGATACATTCATTCTTAACTTCGAGCCTATGACGCCTAAGAAGGATGCTCCCTTCGAACCAGATCCAAAACGGGAGGCGATGGCGTACGGTGTACCCCTTGGTCGTCCTGCCGTTAAATATGATGCTGATAAATATGGGTACAAAGCTGCTGGCGTGCCTGGCTTCGTGAAGGGGATGAGCTATCTAGTGGATAGATTTGGCTCTATGGAATTGGGAGAACTGCTAGAGCCTGCTATCAAGTACGCAGAGGAAGGCTTTCTCCTCGACACTTACATAGCGAAGGCCATCGCTTTCGAAATGTTCCTCATCGCTAAATTCCCCGAGACTGCAAAAACACTGCTCAAAGACGGGATTGCACCTAAGCCGTGGGGTTGGTATTTTGGAGACTTTGACAGACTGATCCAGAGGGATCTGGCGGCTACGCTAAGAAGAATCGCTGATGACGGTGTCGACGCTTTCTACAAAGGTGATGTAGCACATGCTATAGCTGAAGATATGGCAGAGAATGGCGGATACATCACCGAGGATGACTTAGCCCACTACGAGCCGGAGATCCTAGAACCAGGCAAAGGATCATACCGGGGCCACGATTTAATCCACTTCCCCATCTCCACCGGAATAATCCAGATCCTCAATATCCTCGAAGGCTTCGACATGAAAGAGATTGGATACAACACCGGGAAGTCAACCCACCTCCTCATCGAAGCCATCAAGCTGGCCTTCGCGAGTAGGGCTAAATTCCTCGGCACTGGTCTTGAAAAGCGACCGTTTAGTGGAATAGTTTCAAAGGAGTATGCCAAATCCCTAAGGAGAACGATGGACATGGAAAAGGCCCAAAAAGGACTTGACCTAGGAGATCCGTGGCTGTATCAGGAAGAGAATACCACTCACGCATGCGTGATTGATAAAGAACGTAATATCGTCGGGATGCACACGAGCTTGGGAAACACTTTTGGCTCAAAGGTGACTGTAAAGGGCACAGGCATTATCTTAAACAGCAAGATGTCGGGCTATGACCCAAGACAGGGAATGCCCCACTCGGTCAAACCCCGGACTATCAAGCCACCACCCAGCGGCTCCACCATAATGCTGAAAGATGATGAACCATTTCTTGTCATCGGAGCTCCTGGGGGATATAAGCAGGTTACGGCTGTAGCTAGGGTCATCCACAACATCATCGACTACGGGATGAGCCTTCAAGAAGCGATAGACACCCCCCGGGTCTACGTCCAGACGGGTAGAGTCTTTATCGAATCTAAAACACCGACCGGGGTATGTCAAATCCTAGCAAAGATGGGACACAACCTCATCGTCATAGACAAGGAATACAACTTCGCTCAGCCAACGGGAATCCTCATCGATACCGAGACGGGACTACTCCACGGAGGTGTAGATAGAGACCTACCCCACGGCCTCGACGCGATCACTCTTGGTCAATAGCGTGCCAGCTTAACGCGCTTTGCTAGCCTGCTTTTTTAGCGTTTACATACATCTCTTTGTATGTGAGGATTTAGGTATCACTATCCAAAAAAAGATATAAAAAAAACCGCTCAGAAAAAAACAGTCGAAAACCTAACAGTATGTAATGTTATACCGAGTAATAGTTAGCTAGTTGACGGTGGTTTCAGGGTTTTAATGTAAACCTGTGGTTGATTCAAGCTTGTTCTCAGGGAAATATTTGTGAGATATGGTTAAGCAGAATCATAACACCATAACTAGCTATCCAAGCTGTGGATGTCGAATAATCATCAAGGATTGGTCAGATAAACCAATCGCTAAGCTAGATCGTAGATGGATGATCATGAATAAGGACTGGACAAAAGCCTTATGTATTTGCTTCCAGCATCAGATACAACAACAAGATTGAACGAGAGGAATAAAAATTTGGGTATGAGAGTAAGACCAACACCGAAGCCTTGGGTAGTCAGAGACTACATCAAGTGTTCTGGCTGCAGACTCTGCGAGATTGCATGTTCTAAAAAGCATGAGGGACGGATCTGGCCTGAAGCCTCAAGAATACGTGTCTTTATGCTCGTTCCAGGTGTTGAGGTACCTCACCTCTGCACTCAATGTAGCAATTATCCGTGCGTTGAGTCGTGTCCAGTTGACGCCCTTTCAGTTCACGAGGAAACCGGTGCCGTCAATGTAGACAACGAGAAATGTACGGCTTGCGGTCTATGCATAAAGGCCTGTCCAGGAATGATTCCCCACCTCCACCCGAACAAGAAGTACGTCGTCATCTGCGACCTCTGTGGAGGAGAACCAGAGTGCGCCAAGATCTGCACGCGTGCTGGCTACGGCGCCCTCTTCAAGGGAGGTAGGACGCCTTCGTTGAACTATGATCTTTACGCCAAGAAGCCTGAGGAGATTACAGCGAACCTCGCCATTAATCTCTTTGGAGAGAAAGGAGAGGAGTTCATCTAAATGATCTACGGATGCAATAATAGAATAGCTGAAGTTGACCTTACAACGGGCGAGGTTTCAGAGATTTCCCTGGAAGAAG
>JAZFSF010000096.1:0-2633 GCA_036446055.1 Bathyarchaeia archaeon
TTTGAGATCAAATTTAATCTAAAATCCATTGAAGCCTTAGATATGTGAAAATACAACATCAATGGTGTTAATCAATATCTTTAAAGGGAGCAATTAGAAGAATTCACAAAGAAGGTGAGTGATATGATACTTGGCATCAGTGCTAGCGGTAGAGTCATCGAACGGAATGAAACGGGATTACTCTTAAAAGGCGTCACCGAAGACTTAGTCAAGTTCATCCTTGAGAATTCTGGAGAACCCTCAGAATATATTTCTTTATGTGGAAAGAAGATTCTTGGATGTCAGGGATGTTTAAAATGTGCTCCAGATAATATATGTAAGTTGGATGATGACTGGGCTGAAATCAGAGATCGAATTTTTAAGGCTTCAGCGATTGTCTTCGGAGCACCGATCTACTATGGGACTATAAACGCTGTTGGACACGCCTTCCTTGAACGATTCTTCAGCCTCAGACACAGGGGGAAATTCAAGTTACTCGGTAAACCTAATGTAATCGTTACTGTTGGAACAGGTGAAGCAAATCCTGCTGAAGACTTGATCAAAAGCGTTTTTCGCAGCAACTACATGGCTGCGCCGATTGGCGTCTTAAGAGCGAAAGGCTTAGCACAATGTTACACCTGCGGATTCGGAGCTGACTGCACAGCTGGTGCAGTTGTTAGAAGACATGGTTTTCTAAATGAGATAAGAACATACCATATCCCAAGAATATCTCCCGAAACCTATAGAAACGCACAGATCATAGCAAAAAGACTTGGAGAAACAATAAGAGAAAATTTTAGCTAGTTTTTTTATAGGTTTTCTGCTCGTGTTTTGGTTTTACCTGAGTGGTTTTGGGTGTTTATTGGGTTTACTCGATTTGGGTGGGATATCCTTTTGTGTCGAAGCGACTAGTGGACTTCTAAATCGACTTCCCTCTTAAAAACCTGCAACAGGATTATCAGTCCCAAACTCATCGTAGCTATTGTCCAAGAAGGAACCAAATACCCCGCAGTTACCCAAAGATAAGCATCCATAACGACGCTTGACGCAAAACCTATACAGGCAAAATCTAAAACCCTATTCAAACTCATTTTTCGTTTCATTGTCAAAAAATAGTATATTAAATTCTGATTATAAATATGGAAGAAAAATATGTCTGAAAGGTCTGGGTGAATTTTCTGTTTCTAGTGACTAGAAAAACAAGTCGTGTGTTCTAATGTTGGAAACTATCGAAGCAAGCGGTTAATGCATTTTTAACTACTCTTTGAGAGCCTCTTCAAATTCAATCATTCTTTTTATAAAAAGGTTCTTCCAAATTCTTCTTACGCTATAAACATTGACGACAATGATGTGAATACCGTTATTTTGGTATGTTTTTTCTTTAAACTCATAATCGAAGTACATTGTTCTAAAAACTTCTAAATACGTCCCTAATTCTGAGAAGAAAAAAGGTGCAACTAGCTATGGTATGATAATGCACGTTGAGAGAGAAGAGAAGCTCAATAAAAAAGGAAGTATGGTTAAAGCTAGTTGCCAAATAAAAAATGGAGGACTAGCTTTGTAGGGTAAAAAGTTGTTGAGGGACGGTGTTACCGGCCCATTTCCTTGTTAGCGTCGATCCCTATTTCCGCTGCGACTTTAACGATGGCGTCCCAGAAGGGCTCGTCGACAGGGATGCCTTCTTTGGATCGCTGCTCTTTTCGTTTATACTCTCTTTCAAAGGGCATTTGGACTTGTCTTCCAGGCAGTGGTGGACATGACTTGATGTACCTGATTAAGGCGTCTGTTCTATTCTTATAGTCCTGTAAAGGCATGAATCCAGCTGGGTCAAGAGCCATGAACGTGTGTCCCCACATGTAGGTTTTGCTCTCGTTTTCGAGACTAAGCCCAGGTAGGAACATGGGGAGAGCTGCAATGATGATGCTCAAGCTGTATCCCTTGTATGTTCCAAAGGGTAGCATATAGCCGCCTTTGAAGTAGTCGCTGGGGTTGGTCGTTGGATTTCCATCTTTGTCGATGATCCATCCTTCAGGGGTACTCTCGCCTCTAGCTGCCATGACAGCCAGGTGACCGGACGCTACTATGCTCGTTGCCATATCTAAGAGAATGGGTTTCTCCTCATTTGCTGGGATGCTGATTGAGAGGGGGTTGGTCCCAAATCGTCCTTCAGCGCCTCCGTAGGGAGTGGTTCTCCCACCAACAGTGCCAACTCTGCACGAGACGATTCCTATCATATCCTTTTCCGCGGCCATCATGGAGTAGTAGAAGAGAGCTCCTATGTGCTGACTAACCGTGGATACCCAGCCCATTCGATAGGACTCGGCCTTCTTGATCGCTGTCTCCATGGCTTTTTTAGCTACAACGTGGCCAAACTGTTTATTGCCTTCCCATAATGCGGTGGTCAACGTGTCCTTCAGCACCGTATGCTTGCCGTCGGGGCTGTATTTCCCACTTTTTAGGCTTCTGATATGGCCTGGAAGAGCCCTAACGCCGTGTGAATCGATGCCGTAGAGACTGGTTTTCACTAAAATCTCTGAAACGGTTTCAGCCTGTTCATCAGATGCGCCCGCTACTTTGAACATCTTGAAGCTAAATTTTTTCAATTGTTCTTCTTTAAACAGTAACATTTTACATCAACAAAAATTTCTATGTGG
>JAZFSF010000097.1:0-6271 GCA_036446055.1 Bathyarchaeia archaeon
CTAGGTGAACTTAGATACCTGATGTCGAATTTTAAATATAAGAGTTTTCGGATGCAAAAGCAGTTACTTACATTCATTAATATCCTTCAGAAGCTCGCATATTCTTGTTTTCCCATCTTACTTCATGCGTCAGCATGAAGCATTTAGCCACACCTCTTCTGGGACTTTACGTGAGTTCTATGCGACAGGCTTAACGCTTCTAAAAACGGTTACAGTCATTTGAGGGTTCAAATCATTTGTTACCCTCCCTTTTCTTGAAGGTTATGAGTATGTTTACTTCTGTTAAAGTTTCTTGAACCCCACCGCATCCGAGAGCAAAACTTCGCTTACTTAATCTCGTTGTGGACTCACCCTACAATTCTATAATTGACTAGCTAGTTATTTGCTCAAATCCACAACAATCTTTCAGCTCACATATAAAAGGAACTTGTTAACTTTTAAACTGGAGGGAATCTTTTAGATGGCTAAGAAAGCGATTATTGTTTGTCTTGATGGCTGTGGACCGGCATACCTTCACTCGAGTAAGGCGTCCTTCCTCAAGCACGTTGGGGACAAGGGGTGTTATCTGGAGGTAGAATCCATGATACCGTCGGTCACCAACGTTAACGCCGTCTCCCTTTTAACTGGTGCATATCCCAAGGTGCACGGCATCACCACAAACTATTATTTCGATCGGACGACCGGTCGTGAAATCTTCATGGAGTCCCCTGACTTCATCAAAACCCGTACCCTCTTAGAGACAGGAGCGAGCATGGGCTTGAAAACGGCCCTCCTCACGTCGAAGGAGAAGTTACGTTCTCTCCTCCATCGGGGGGCAGTTACCTCCTTATCGTCTGAGCAGCCTCCCTCTTGGTTAACGAAACGCATAGGTTCGCCGCCCTCCATTTACTCGGTGGACGTAGACCTGTGGCTAATGAAAGCCCTTCGAGAAGTGATATGCACAGATGATATCGACCTCGTCTTCGTCATGACAACGGACTATACCATGCACAAGTATGCCCCTGAACACCGGGAGTCACAACGCCACTTGGAGGGCATCGACAC
Source organism: Bathyarchaeia archaeon (assembly GCA_036446055.1). GTDB lineage: Archaea > Thermoproteota > Bathyarchaeia > RBG-16-48-13 > DAOVBJ01. The sequence continues at coordinate 1,045 of JAZFSF010000097.1, forward strand.
GGAATTACAAGAGACAATGGAACTCTTGGAAGCGAGAGGAGACGAGGTGCTACTCTGCATCACCGCTGATCACGGAATGTCAGCAAAAGATTACGCCATCAACCTAGAGCAAGTGCTGGCTGCGAAAGGCATCACCTCGAGAATGAACACTATCATCGCCGATCGCTACGTCGTCCACCACAGTAATCTCGGAGGCTCCACCTATATCTACCTCAAAAACGTAGAGGACACAGGCAAATGCCTTGAAGTGCTTAAAGATGTTAAGGGTGTGGAGTTAGCGTTACCCTTGGAGGAAGCGTCTAAACGCTATCATTTAGACAAGACGCGGATAGGCGATATTCTCGTGTTAGGAAAGCAAAATACGGTTTTCGGTCTGACCGAGAACGCGTTTACCGAGGTCTCTCTTCGTTCACATGGCTCCCTCAACGAAAGGCAGGTTCCCCTCATCATCAATCAACCGAAATCCGCGTTAGGCACTACCCTTCGCGAAAATAAAGACGTTGCTTCAGTAGTTATGACGTGGTACCTGAGGGCTTGACCTGCAGGGTTCTGGCTTCTCAAATACATAACTTGATACATCATGTTATTACCGTCTTATTCGACGTGTAACAACTTAAAATTCCAAGTAAAAAAAATAACATAAAACAGTAGATTCCCACTTTATTACTGTTTTTTTCTATTCCAAGTGGATCAGGATGAATGTTACACGATAAGTATGCTGGTTCTCAACGGTTGGTTTTACGAAAAGATGATGTTCTGAAGATAGCTATTCAAACCATTTAACTGGTAAGCTAACACGAAGAGAAAATATCCATAACCTCGCGACGAATTCATCAAATGAAGTCTATTCTTGAAAGATTCTTCACTGAGCACGCCTTCATTATTTTATCCAGATTTTCTTCAATCCGATTCATTCCTTCCTCGAGAAATTCCATGGATGTAGCGCATGAAATTCTGAAGTGGTTGACACCAGCAGACCCAAAGGCTGACCCAGGTATTACACCTACTTTAGCAATATTGAGAAGTGCGTATGTTAAGTCTATACAGGATTTAGCGACATTCTTCACGGATGGAAATAAATAGAATCCCCCTTCGGGCTCATTTATGATGAAACCCATGTCTTTTAATCTTTTATAAGTATAGTTAACTCGTTGTTTGTAGGCATTTTTCATTGTTTCCACTGTTTTTTGACTTCCATTGAGAGCGGCTATTGCACCATATTGAGCAAAGGAATTGAGGGAAAGATTCACGTAATTCTGCGCAATTTTTATCGTGTCTAAAAGAGGATTATGTGTAGCAACCCAGCCAATACGCCAACCCGTCATGGCATACGTTTTCGAGCATGAGCTCATTGAAATCAGGTGTTCATTATTATCTGCCCATTGACTTATCGAATAATGTTTTTCAAATGCAAGACTCTCATAAACTTCATCGTGTAAAACAAAGAAGTGACCGTCTTGCGATAAATCGGAGATTGCTTTAAACCATCGTTCGGAGTATACTCCACCTGTGGGATTGTTGGGGGAAATAACGATTACGGCTTTTGTCTTATTAGTTAACGCTTCTTCAATTTCAGCTATATCTGGCTTAAACTTATTTTCAAATGTACTGTTTACAAAAACGGGTTTGGCTCTAAAAATTCGAACATAGGAAGGGTACATCACGTAATAGGGATTGATTATGACAACTTCATCTTCTGGTTTAAGTATTGAGAAAAGAGTTGTAAAGATTCCACTTGATGAGCCGTGACTTACGCAGATCTCCTCGGGGTCAAAGTTTGCATTATAAAGTCTCTCATATCTTTTAGAAATTGCTTCTCTTAGTTCGTAAATGCCATAACTTGTCGTGTAATGGGTTTCTCCTTTCTTAAGAGCTTCAATAGTTGCGTACACTATATGTTTTGAGGTGTCAAAGTCGGGTTCACCTAAAGTCAGGTTTATTATAGATTTATCTTTTGAAATTCTGTTAAAAACCTCTCTGATGGGACTCGGTTTGATAAAGTTAAAATAAAAAGATTCTTCTTGCATAAATCAGCCCTTCTTTAAATCACTTGGAAACGTTTGATACATCCAAAGCTAGTTATTCTGTTTATTAAAGAATAATGGAATAACCATCCTTGCGATATTAGAACAAAGAATAGCTAACTAGATTTAGACCTTGACTTCCATTGATCGCCCCGATACTAAAAAATCTTGACGTAAACACTCATTCATTTAATTTATACGATATCAGGTCCATCAATTCTTTCAAAGTTCTACATTTATTGATTTCGTTATGATCTATTAAGAGACCAATGCTTTCATTTCTATTAAGAAATATAGCTGGGAATTTTATGTCTTTCAAATGGTCTGGATGCGATTTTAATTGCTGATAAAATTCGTCGCGATGAAAAAACTCGTAGGGTATTTCTAGTTTATCAATGAACGTGCTCCACTCACTTTTCATACCGAACTTACCGTATGTCAGAGCGCATAGATTACATTGATAGGTACTGGGAAAGAACGTTTTCTGGAAAGCGTCTTTAATAATATCAAACACTCCACTATCAGCATTATAAACTAGAATTAACTCTAGTTTCATATCTTTAACCTTAATTCCATATTTAGTAAAAATGGATGTTAAATAAAAAGAGTGATATTGAAAAAAGGTACGAAAAAGTCAAGATGAAGAATATGTCGACATTTTCAGTCCAAAAAATCCTCCTCGAATTAAAGGTTATAACTTAGGTTGATTTTAGTATCCAATATCTTGGCTTTACGGTGTTTCCATCGCCTTTGGCAGTGGTGAACCAATTGATTTTACATTACTGAAGTTCGGCTTTTCTGCTAAGCACTCGTTTCTGTCTCAACTCATTATGCCCTTGAGTACACTGATAACAAAACGGATGTCCTAGCAACTCGAACTGCTTACTTGAGTGGAAGTGGTGTTCTCTCAAAAGACATTATGCCACAAAAGTTGGTATTACCAGCCGCAGGGGTCACACTGACCAATGGCGTTGGTATCACGATGTTAGCTGACTATTTCGATATAGATTCCTGGTCAGGAATCGTTATGCTTGGCATTAGCGCTATCGGAGGATGGACATATTCGTTGCCACCCTTAAATTAACTTGGCAAGGATGAGGTGAATTCGATAATGCATTACTTAGCGCAAATGTGCTAACGGTGTATGGCTACGTCGTTTTAAGTAGACGCTTTGAGTTATAGCAGATCTTAACCTCTTCTTTCCTTCACACTATTTGCATTCAACAATTTGTTAGCCGTGACTTGGCTGGATAGCGAAGCTGATGCACAAGTAGGCAAGAGAACCCATGCTACTCGTTAACCTATCAAACGGCTACGCATTCTCTAAAGCATCGTAGTCACAATCAGTTTCCTGTTGCTACTTTTATTGTTGGGTCAGATTTTCCATTAGAAATAGTAATTGCCGGTTTCACAGCATTGCCATTAACTCTTTGAGGAACGAAGACCTACATAAAAAACAAGATTTTACCCTCACCAGTCTGTGCAATGGTCATTATGATGTTAAAGCAAACTTTGGCATGATTCGCAATCGATATGAGCTTCCAGCCTTTCTTGTTAGAAGTTTCTGAGAAATATCGACTTTTTTTACAGAAAACAAGGGAAGTGTATGTGGATGGGGCTCTCATCAAATCCCCGTTACCAACGTTTGATGTTATCGCTATCTGTGAGCAGTTAATCTAGCTAATTCAAGAAGTGCAGATATACACAGAGTTCTCGGAAGGGGATATAAATTATGGATTATATGCGTTTATGTGACTTGATGGCTAGATTGCCACAATGCTTATAGGATTAACACTCATGAGTTAGTGTACGTGAACATCTTGCCTAATTTAACATCTCCCATAAACATTCGCTCCTTAAAACTAAAGAATCGCCTCGTCCTACCTCCTATGAGAAGTCGAAAAGCCTCCCTTGAAGGCCATGTAACCGATGGCTTCATCAAACATTATACAGACCGGGCGGTTGGTCCAGGGCTTATCATAATTGAACACGCATACATTACAGAGTTCGGGAGAGTCAGCCCTCAACTAGGAGTCTGCGACGAGAAATTCATCAAAGGATTATCGAGGTTGACGGATGCGATCCACGCCAAAGGCACACAAGTCGTCCTCCAGATAAGTCATGCAGGTTGCATGTCCTCTTCCAAAATCATCGGAACTACACCGACAGCACCCTCTGCCGTCAAGAATCCAAGGAATGCTAAGGCTGAGACGCCACGGGCGTTAGAGAAAGAGGAAATAAATGAGATTGTCCAATCCTTTGCAAACGCTGCTGAGAGAGTTGTTCGGTCTGGCTTCGACGGCGTTGAAATCCACAATGCCCATGGCTTCCTTTTATCTGAGTTCACCTCACCCCTAATGAATAGAAGAAGTGACGAATATGGTGGATCCCTCAAAAATAGAATTCGCCTCTCATTGAGAGTTGTTAAAGAGACTCGTCGAAGAGTTGGGGAAGACTATCCTATATTCTGCCGGTTTGGTGTTGAAGATATGCTTCCAAACGGGTTAATGGTTTCAGAAGGCATTCAAATGGCTTCTCTCCTTGCAGAAGCAGGAGTCGACATCTTGGACGTGACAGGGGGCATGGGTGGAGCTATAAAACCAGGAGCAACCGAGGAAGGCTTCTTCATTCCACAGGCTGAAGCCGTCAAGAAGACAGTTAACGTTCCAGTCATCGGAGTTGGCGGAGTTGTCACTCCAGAGTTTGCAGACGAAGTGATTAGAAAGGAAAGAGTTGATCTCGTTGCGGTTGGTAGAGCCATGCTAAAAGATCCACTCTGGGCGGTAAAAGCCTTCAACACGCTGAAATAGACGTATAACAATAATTTTCAGAGATTGCTTGTTTTACTGTTAACTAGATATTTTATTTTTAAACATCTATGATGTCTTCAATAGTTATCTCTTCCTCGCCCTTTATTTTTTGCATCTTGGTATTTCTCTTCACTCATTAATCAATCCCATAGTTTTGTGAACTAACTCCTTGCACTTGCTTGAATTATTCTTTATGTCTTACTAGCTTTTTTAGGTTGATTGGTTGGCGGTTTTAATTGTTGTTATCTTCATTTTTTAATTTGTTGAATTTGGCCTAGTGTCCAACCGAGCTTCTAAGCCTGTTCGAGAGCTTATTTTCTCGATCGTATGGCCTAGAGTCCATAACTCATAAATCACTTTTTCTCTTTTGAAATTTGTATGAAATATTTTAGA
>JAZFSF010000098.1:0-4260 GCA_036446055.1 Bathyarchaeia archaeon
TGCCTGTGTTACATTATCCTCAGTTGTTGGGACTAGCGATGGGCATCCCCCCAGAGGAACTCGCATTGAAGGATTTACGTGTGAAACCAACTACTCTCCTTGAATCCTTTGGGAGAACCTAATTCCCTCGTTTTAACCACGTGATAGAGGCATTAGTAAATGAACTACCAATACTTGTGGAAAGCACTAGAAGAGTTAATATTTGAATTAAAGAAGAAACAAATTACTGTCCTTCCTGAGCTTTTAGACGACTTAAGATCTGCGCATACCCTCATCAAAATATATGGTACCGATTCCTCTGCCCTCGAAGTCGCCACTGATATTGAGAGGTACCTAGAAAATATTGAAGCAAATCTAATTTATCTGGCACATTCAGACGTTGGTGAAGAGTACGGTGAAGACTGTTTAAAGAGAGTCCATGATGCACGAATTAGGGGATTACATGAGGAAACGAAAATTCCGACCACATTTGTTTCAGGAGTACCCAAGGGAGCGCATTGGATTAGATTTAAAATATCCGACTTAATCGATGATAAAGAAGTTGACATTTTATTGGAAAAGTGGGAGTTGTTAGGTTCTATGCAAGAGGACGGGTACCTTCTAATCCACGGTAAAAAAGAAAATGTAAAAGCTTTCATAAAAGAAGTCAGCAAAAATATACGGAACAAGTAAGCTCCTAAGTAATCGCAAACCAACCACGCAACCATCAACCCCTTGTTTAACATAATTTTATTTTACAAGAACGTCCAGACGAAGGATGGACTCCTGCGTTTCGACATCTTTTTTATTTCACGACCACGTTAACATTTTGATGGTTACAATCTTTTCTAACGACATTTTAGGAATATCCTTCAGAACCGAATCCAATCACGCACCGAAATAACCTTCGGACCGAGTGCAACGGGCGTGCAGATACAAGTTAACGAAAAACTGTTTTCTTTTATCAATAGGTGAGGACTATATCGATTCTTTGTTGAAGGGTTTTCCCTTAGTTAACATCTCTTCAGGAAACTTTTCCTTCCACTTCCTCAAAAAAGGCAAATCGTCTTTACCGTCTCGAAGTTCATCAGGAAGCATGAAGGGAATTTCCTCGATGATTGGGTACCATCGGTTACACGCATCGCAAACGATTAATCCTTCAACAACCTCATCTTCTTCCTGAAAGACCTGTAACTTTAAGGGATGATGTTTACAGATTGGACAAGCTAATAGCTCCATCAGACTTTTTTTCAACTTTCACCAGCCTCAAGTATACCTTACGTAAAACCTGTTTTTTAGTCTTTGGTTAAAAGTTAAGGCTTTCTTAAAGCAAAAAACTAATAAGATAAAGATTAATAGATTAAATATACGAAAAGAGTCCCATCAATAAAAAAATCGGTGTAATCCAGGAGTATTTGAGAAGATATATGGTTGAGATTTGTTCCACGTGTGGACTTCCAAAGGATATCTGTGTTTGTGATACAATCAGTAAGGAACAACAAAGAATCAAGGTTTATCGGGAATTCCGGAAATGGAGGCGCCCTGTCACCATTATTATGGGTGTCGACGTTAAGAACTTCGATATGGGCAAAATAACTTATAGCCTGAAAAAGGCATGTGCCTGTGGAGGAGCATTAAAGGGAAACCAAATAATTCTTCAAGGTGATCACCGACGTAGAGTTCGAGAGCTCCTTGCAGACCTCGGCTTTCCACGTGATAACATTGAAATCTCCTGATTCCTTTAAACTTCAGGGAGCATACTCCTAAATCACTGCTCAGAGAAGATTTGAATAACGATATTTGTGATTAGAAACGTAAGTTGAAGTAGTTTCTGAGGCCTTTATATCGATTTCTGACAGTTACTTCTGTGACACCTGCTGCTTCAGCTATTTGCTTTTGCGTCTTTTTCTCGCCTTCAAGCACGCAGGCGATGTAAATCGCTGCGGCGGCCATTCCTTGAGGGTCTTTACCTGCAATTAACTTTTTTTCTTCTGCACTTTGAAGTAGTTTAATGGCTGTCTGCTGTGTTTTTTCGTTGATATTTATTTTTGAGGCGATTTTTGGAACGGAGTTTATCGGGTTAGCTACAGGCATCTTCAAGTTTAGTTCTCGTATGAGAAGACGATAACATCTAGCTATGTCTTTACGTTTAACGTAGCTTGCATTTGACACTTCTTTTAAGGTTCGCGGAGTCTGTGTGAACCTGCAAGAGGCGTAGAGCGAGGCTGCGGCTATGGCTAGAATCGAACGGCCTCTCACTAAGCCCTTGTCTAATGCGCGGCGATAGATCAAGGCCCCCTGTTCTTTTATAGAGGGAGGGACGCGTATTTTATCAGTTAAGCGGTCAAGTTCAGCCATGGCTTGGGATAAATTGCGATCAACAGAGGAGTGAACTCGTGCTCTGATCTGCCATTTTCGGAGTCGTAGCATTTGTACCCGTTTGGCGGCAGGGAGCTGTCTTCCAAAGGCATCTTTATTCACTCTGTCGATTACAGTGGACAATCCTTTATCATGAACAGAAAGGGAACTTGGAGTGCCCACACGACTTCTCTTCTGTTTTTCTTGTCGCGTAAAAGCCCTCCATTCAGGGCCTTCATCGAGTACATTATCACGAACAACCAGTCCACATTCGCTACAGATAACCTCTCCCATCCTATAATCTTCAATGAGATTACTGCTTGCACATTCTGGGCAACTACTTGTTCTTATAGAAACCTGCTTAATGCTTTTTTTAGACAATCATTTTTCTCCTAATTAGATCGTCTTACCAGAATCGTGAAATCGAATTTTTATTTGGAAGAATCCGCACCAATGAAGCACTAAGACGAAATTGACTCTGGTCGTCCAAAAGACCAAGAAAACTAGTATATAAATTTTATGACGGAATAAAAGCTGTTGCGTCGATATAAGTTGTTATCTTCCTTATCGAGTGGTATTCTTGAGGACGGTTAGCACGTAGTGTAGTTTGTGAGCTGCAGAAGGCAAGCTTTGGTTGTGTAAGCTGTTAGGAGTTACTTGATTAATTGATGAGTCACTATTTTCGTAAACTATAAAGAGCTTTTCGTATCTTAATAAACTGTAGCGGCTTGGTGAGAACGAAGATTGTACAGTCCTTCATCATGGAATTTTCTGGGTTTAGATGACTTCGAAACGAACTTTGAAGATGCAAAGTTCATAATCATTCCCGTTCCCTACGATTCAACAGTGAGTTACAGGTCTGGAAGCAGAAATGGGCCCCGTTGCATTATTGATGCTTCACGTAACGTTGAGCTTTTTGATATCGAGTTAGAAGACGAACCGTACAAGAAGGGTATATTTACCTTAAACGAATTGGAGCCCGTTAGAGGAAACGTTTTGGAGACCTTGGGTGAGATCGATCGAGTCACGAAGGACGTTATTCAAATGGGAAAAATTCCCATCGTCATAGGAGGGGAGCACACGATAACGGTGGGAGCGGTGAAATCCCTTCCACGAGACGTGGTCGTCGTGGATTTAGATGCCCATTCGGACCTTCGGGATAGTTATCAAGGAGACGCTTTCTGTCACGCGAGTACGATGAGACGGATATTGGATCAAGGGAAAAAGGTGATTGAGATAGGTGTCCGCTCTTTGTGTCTCGAGGAATTTCGATTCATTAAAGATAAGAATCTACCGGTTTTCTACCGCGAGGAAATCCGAAAGAGAACTCTCAGAGAAGTGTTGACAGATATCCGACGTCTCGTTGCGGGCAAGAATGTTTATCTAAGTATCGACATCGATGTCCTTGACCCTTCCGAGGCACCAGGTGTCTCCACCCCAGAACCTGATGGTTTAAGCTTCAGAGAACTTCAGGAAATAATTCGAGAAGTCTGTTACTCGTCCAACGTGATTGGCTTAGACGTGGTGGAAGTCACTCCTATCCCTGGAAACGTGATCACTGAGTTTCTTGCTGCAAAACTTCTGTACAAGACCCTAGGGTATATTCGCGATAAGTAGTTTATTGATTTATCAACAAAAGGTTCGGGCAAACGCGTAACCTTTCGATGACAGCCCACACATCTAATCCACTGGTATCGTACCCGGATTTTCATGTTAGATGTCATAAAGATTGGACTAGCATCAGTGAACAAACACAACATCAGATTTACAAAACTATGCTACCTACAGAGGCACAAATAACCCGCTGAGATATCTCATTATGTAAACCATCAAATACATAATAAGAGGAGGCTTTTGTTTTGGCGATGCTGAGACATATGATAAGTCTTATTTGTCGTGCGAGTTTTGATGAAGGTATTACAT
>JAZFSF010000099.1:0-4373 GCA_036446055.1 Bathyarchaeia archaeon
ACTAATTACGGAAGACGAAATTAGGTCCAGCCAAGTAGCCAACCAGATTATAATTACGTCATCTGGATACTTTACATTTAACCACATGTACACTCTGTATTGTGCCTACCGAGAGGAGATGCGGAAAGGTAACGAGAAGTATGCAGTTTTCCGGGTGCCTTACAAGCTGTTGCCCGAGGGATTTTTAGATAGAGATAACATCGAGTCTGCACAAAAAGAAATGTCCAACCTTGAATTTAAAATGGAATACGAGGCAGCTTTTATTCCAGACACCGATGGGTTTTATAAAGCTTCCCTGATAGAATCTTGCAAATCTCGTGAGTTCACAACTCAGGTTGCAGGAGTGGACGGAAAAGCTTATATTTTAGGTATAGATCCTGCCAGAACTGAAGACTCTTTTGCGATCACAGTTGCTGAGTTAGGACGCCCCGCCAAAATAGTTCATGCTCTTGAACTTCAAAAACAACCCTTCCCTAGAATGGCTGAACTCATAGAAAATCTATGCGACGCATTTAATGTCACAAAGATTTATATGGATTCTCAGGGAGGCGGTCACGCCATCAAAGACATCCTAGCAGAAAACAATAGAAACCACAGAGAAGGACCCATCCTTGACTATGAGGATGAAGTTCATCAGCTAAAGTCTGGCCGTTTTCTTTTGAAAATGTGTAATTTCGGTACAGATTTTATTTCGGAATCTAACTTTTGTTGCTTGCGTTTGCTCGAACACAAAGACCTCTTGTTTCCTGCTGTACCATCTAATGAAGAAACTAATATGGCCCAGCAGGAGTCATGGGAAGTTGTACGTTCAATGCAACAACAGATGCAAACAATTGTTATGACAGAAACTCCCACCGGAAAGATCCATTTTGATGTTCCTAAGGGGGGAGGGCACGGTAAGGAAAAGAAGGATTTGTATACGGCTTTTATGTTAGCTGGTCGCTGTGTATACGATTTGTTGTGGTCAGAGGAAATGCCAGAAAGTATTATCCATCACGGAGGTACAGTACGAGATAGGGAAGGCCCTAGGCTTCCCGCAGGTTTTGATTCTGTCTCCTTCGAAGACCCAACCATTCCTCAGGCGATTCGCGATAAGATAGAGATGGCCACAGATCCGGACGGCTATCGAGAAAAGATATTACGTGAAACTTATCGTAGGCGAACGATTCTTACCAGCCCCGCAGCGGTACTTAAGCCACTTCCTAAAAAGCCCAAGCGCTAACGGAGAGGAAATTAAATGTCTGAAGAAGTAAAGGACAAGATTAACCAGGGTTTAGAACATTCTACAGTTCTCTCTCATGAAGAAATTGAACCTGGTGTCCATTCGATGGAGATTGATGTAGGCCCGGAGGGCCGAAATGTTAAGGAATTGGCGTACCTAACTGGAGAAGGTAACCAGCCTCACCCCCTGAGATATCATGAGGGCGGTAGAGTTATCTCCAGAGATTTTCTTCGTAGAGTAGATCTAGATCTTTTAACTTCCGAAGGCAGTCCTCTTAGACTTAAGCCTGATAAGCTTTACCAGAAAGCAATTAATTTTTATAAGACTAAAGGTTTCTACGGAACTGTTATTGATACTCTTACTAATTTTGCTTCGAAGGGTTTCAAGAACGATGTAGATGATCCTGATATTAAATTATTTTATGATACATGGAATCGAGAAATTGATTTTCAATCGACTGTTGAAAATATTTTCTTTGATCTCTTCCGTGTGGGCATGGTTCGAACCTTCAAATTGGTGGGTAAATTTGACCCCAAGTTGAAGCCAGAGAATTTTGAACAAGTAGTTCAATCGCGCACCAACGCTAACCAGTTTCAAACCAAGGACTCTTTGAAACAGTTAATGGCCTATAAAGATATAGCGGCTGCTAAAAAGATTTGGTCTAAGTCTTTTGTTCCTCTTAAGTATACTATTTTAAATCCCACCCTCATAGACATCAAAGGTACGTTGATGTTTGATCAAACTGAAACCTTCCTCAAGCCACAGGCCTTTAAAGAAATCGGCGAGATGATGAAGAAGCTTCGAAAGTTAACTCCAGAGCAGAGAAAGTTTATTAGTACTCTCCCTAAGGAACTTAAAGAGGCTGTTAAAAAAGGACGCCCTGTTAAACTTCCTCCGGAATTGGTTGGCAAGTGTGATTACCGCCGGCAAGATTATGAGCGCTACCCAACGCCGCGTGTTATGCGTGCGTTTGATTCTCTGACTTACAAGGAAGAACTTCAGAAGGCTGATATTTCTACTTTAGATGGTATCACTAATTACATTCTTAAGATAACTATTGGTAATGACCAGCACCCAGTAACTAGTCAAACAGAACTGGAAACAGTTGCAAAACTTTTTGATACTTCCAGCAAGAGTTTTGATATTGTTTGGAATCACACTCTAGATATTGAGAAGATTACTTTCCCAGAAATTAAACAAATTTTAGGACAGGATAAGTTCAAGCAGGTTAATGACGATTTGAGTATGTCTTTTGGAGTTACAAGGGCTCTGATTGATGGACAGGTTCAGGGTAATCAAAAAGCAATACAGACTGCTACAGTAGCTTTTGCTGAGGAAATTAATTATGCACGACGCTGCGTAAAGAGATGGATTGATCACGAGTATGAAGAAGTAGCATTAGCCATGGGCTTTGATCGCTATCCCCAAGTTCGCTTCGATGAGAACGCTCTCAAGGATGAGATCATGATGATGAGCATTGTTCAAGGCATGATTGATAGACGTATCCTTTCGTACGAGACAGGAATTGAGAAGCTAGGCTTCGACTTTGATACTGAGTTGGCTAATATGAAACAGGAAAAGAAGTGGGTACAAGACGGAACTCTGGGTATTATCGGTTCGCCCTACAATCCAAAGGCAATCCCGGCTGAACAGCCCGTGCCTGAAAAGGATGAGACTAAGGACGGCAAAAAGACTGTGGTTACTCGCGAAGATCTGGATGATTTCCGGAAGAACGTTGAGAAAACAATCACAGAAAATATTCAAAAGGTCCAGAGAACCCCAACTGGCACTCCCAGTGAGGGGCGGCCCCGTCGGGGCCGGGGTAAGCCTCGTCAGAAGCAAACCCAACCAAATACTAAACCACGCAAGCCTAACACTCAAAATCAGAGTTAGGACTTAAATCTACGAAGGGGGTATAGAAATACCATGTCTGATAGTAACGTAGACAAGACGACTGAAGTTGCCTCGGAAGAGGATAGCTTTAGCAGCTTCCTTAAGGAAGTGAAGGATTTCGCATTAACTGTGAATGAAGATTGTCCTGAAGGACATCGAAGAGAGCCCAGCAGCGGAAGGTGTCTTCCAATAGGCGGCACAGACCATACAGCTTTTACACGCAGTCTTAATGTGGATGATGGTCCAGAGTGGCGCGGCGACGAAACGAAGACTGCTGACACAACCGATGCTACCGAGGTTGCTCTCGATGCCGATGATATGGACGAACCAGAAAGTTGTGCCGAAGGTACAACTTTTTCTTTCGTTCAGCGTAAGTGCATCTCTCTTGAAGAAGCAGAGGTGGAAGACGCTGACGAAAATGCCACGGAAGAAGATGCTGCGGCCCCAGGAGTTGGCGGCCACCCAGAGATTACTCAGATGCAGCCTGAGGGCAGAAGGGACCCCGTAAATCACAACTGCCCGCCCAACCAGTTTTTTGATTACAAACGAAGAGAGTGCATTCCTCTAAACAAAGACACAGTAATGGCTTCTGAAAATAAGGAGTTTACTGCTGAGTTTAAGAAGGAAGTGGCTCGATTTGGTAAGGTTGCTAAGACTTCCCCCGACCCTTCAGACGGACATCGCCACTTTGTTACTACGAACGAAACTGGCGCTGGTAATACCTCTGTTGATGTCGGTGGCGTTATGGAGAGTTATCCGCATTCCCACACCGTGGTTGAGTTTGAAGTTACCCCTCACAAAATAGCAAAGTCTGATTATGTTTCTCGTCATCCCGGCGCAGTAAATCCTTTTGCCCGTGATGATGAAGACCACGATACTGTTCCTTTCGGTTCCGTAGCCGAGGAGACTGAAGAGGGTGCCCCTATTAAAACCCCGCAAAGGAATGCGCTTCCTGCAAGTTCCTTTGGAGTTCCTGGTAAGAGAAAGTTTCCTCTCGATTCTTGCGCGAGAGTTCGCAATGCTATGTCCCGATTTAATCAGGCCAAGGGTTTGACGGCCAGTGAGTCGGCCACTCTCCGCCGGAAGATTTTGGCGAGAGCCAAGTCATGCGGTATTGAGGTTCAAAAATTTGCTAAGGCCACCACAGATGTTGAGTTTGCAGAAGTTGTACAGGATCTGATGGTGGGTATGAAAGAAAATCGTTTGAATCTTTATCGTTCGGAAGAAGCGACGCAGCAAGGTCCCTGCCCTCCTGGAA
>JAZFSF010000100.1:0-10996 GCA_036446055.1 Bathyarchaeia archaeon
CGTATGATAATATGGCATTTTCTTTAATTCAATTAGGAATTACACAAATTAAAGAATTGTGTTAGCCTTTCAACATCCTTCAAGGAGTACTCTATCATAAATAAGAGAACAGCTAGCTTAATGTTAAATTAAAAAAAACGTCTCCATAGCTAACTATTTCCTCTTTCTAAATATCTTCTTTCCCTCATACTCCGTCACAAACTCAAATCCTGACTCGATGAGTTCCACGGCTTCCTTTAGATTTGACGCCACTTTACAAACCCAGTCATCAGACTCAAAGTTCACAAGATGAGTGTAGACTAGAGTGTTTTGTATTCTTTTATGACCTAAAATCCTCATGACATAAAGGATGTCCTTGGTTTTATGATACTCCATTGTGGCTTTCCAATGTCTAAATGTTCGAAAAGAAATTTTTATTAAATTTGTATTCGCTATCTTTTGTGATATGGCTCTTCTTTTCAACGAATAATTTCTTCGTAAATGGTCAAGTTTTCCAGCCCATATTCGTTTTGTACTAGGCTTATTTTGTAGATAGGGGGTAATCATTGATACCAGTTTATTCGACATCTTGAACATTCTTGGATTGGAACTCTTAGCTGGCTTATTCATGTAACAGATTTGTTGGTTTAGGTCGAAGTCTTCTGGAGCGAGTCGTATGGCTTCTATGGGTCTGAATCCGCTTTCTTTGAGAATCTGAAGGAAACAAGAAAGTTTACGACCACAACCAGATATAAGTTGGTCAATCTCGTTCTCACGAGGAATATATGGAAGTTTGTTCTCTCTTCGATACAATTTAGGAGTATAGTCAAACCCTTTGTATCGACACCAATCAGCGTAAGCGTTGAAGACGTTATTCTTGTATCCATTACTCCATTCTGCTCTAACAATATATTTTTCAAAAGCTTTAGAATCCCAGAAATTAACTTGTCTACTCAATCTCTTTACAATCTTAATCTTACACACGATTGTGTTAGGTACATTACGTTTGACATCTAACAGCCAATCAGTAAACTCAGAAAAAGCGGTGGATTCAAGGAAAGTGCGGGGAGTGGGACTCGAACCCACGAAGGCCTACGCCACGGGATATCGTATCTCAGCCCAATGATATCAGATCTTAAGTCCCGCGCTTTCAATAGCCCGTGAGGCTATCTTTGACCTAGCTCGGCTACCCCCGCTTGAAACATAACTCTCCACCATAAAATAAATACCTTTTGCGCTATGTATCATGAGAGATGGGAAAAATATTAACGCACGTGGAACGCGTGTTAAATGGAATCCTCTACTATGGTTAGCGTAAAAAATAAATATGTTTGACGAAGACATTGGACGAGTGAAGTCAATTAGGCGAAAAATGGAAACCGTCAAATAGGGCGTCATCGCATAATAAAAATCTTGTATCTAAATGAATTAGGGTAACCTTGTCATGGTTTTTGGCCTGAATAAGCGAGTTGTTATCGTTAAAATTTTTGAAGCCGTAGTTATATTGTTGCCTATCATTTATGGTGTAACCGTCGCTGGTTGGGATCTGGGAGAGCTCGCTTCTCCAGTTTATACCCCCCCAGAAATAGGCTTCTCCCTGGGAGACTTAACCTCCTTCCTTAGAAACGACAATGTCATCTTAAACGTGTCCATCACCAACGATGGTTCCCTTACAGTCGACGTAGAGGCATTTAATGTCGCCATCGTCTACAAGAATGCAAATGTTGGGGAAGTATATCTCGAAGCACCGGTCCATATAGCGTCGGGAGAAGAAACGAATATTTTGCTGGCTGTTGATAACGTGGACCTCACCCTTCTGAATCTTGCTGATGAGGATGAAGTTCTCGATCTCCAAGGGAATCTTATCTTTGTGATGCAAGGTGTCCAAGTGAGTGCGCCCCTCGATATGGAGGTTCCAGTGAAGACTCTGATTGAGACGTTAGGAGGAATGTAGCTGAATCTTAAATTCAATGTGGTGGGCGTCGTGAGTGGCGTGATCACGCTGGGTTTAGCCATCGTCGGAGGACCGTGGTGGGTGACTGTGGGTGGAGCGGGTGGAGAGGCCTTCCACGCTGGCATCTCGCCGTTTGCATTCGACATCTCGATTATGGGCAACCCCTTAAACATTCCAGTGATCTACTGGCTAAACGTAGCCGCTCGAATCGCCTTCATCTTGGCCGGTTTAGAGATTACTGTGGCCTCGATTCTCGTCAAGAAGTCCTGGTCCAAGAGCTTCATCAGCCTGAGAGCTCTCTGGACTTCCTTACTCTTCTTCATAAGTATCTACATCGGTCTTACGGCGCTTCAGAGAATTCTGGGTATATCGATTCCCATCTACGGTCAATCATTACTCACCTACACTTTTCCTATTCAATCCCTCGCCTTCACCGTTGAGGTGTCTACTCAAGCCTACTTCACCACCACTTTCGAGCTGGCATTAATTGGTGGTATACTCGCGATAGTGGCCAGGATAATCCATGGACGGCTGTTCCCAGTAGAGGTAACACCCCCCACCAAGGTGGATGGTACTCCTGTTTCGTAGTCAACGCGAGAACGAGCCGATACACAGATACGTCTGCTTCAAAAGAAAATCAGCGTCAACTGACCCAAAGTTATGGTTGTAATCAACCGTCCAAACAGAGAATTCACCAGGCGGTAGAGAAATGTTTTATAGATGAACTTTCATGAAGCGTTCGAGTTCTTCGCGTGTGGGGAGGGCGTCTTGAGCACCGATTTTCGTTGTGGTCAGAGCACCAGCGTAGTTGGCGTATGTAACGGCTTCTCGCAAGTCTGTTCCTGTGGCTATGGCGACGGCTAGGGCGCCGCAGAAGGCGTCTCCAGCGCCAGTAGTATCGATGGCTTGGACGTCTACTCCCTTTACGTGAACCGTTTCGTGTTTAGTTGCGAGAATGGCTCCCTCCTTTCCAAGAGTCAAGACGACGTTCTCTACACCTCGAGCAAGCAGCCGCTCAGCAGCCATCTTCGCTGTTCGTAAATCCCGTATTTTTATGCCACTCAAGAACTCAGCTTCTGTCTCGTTTGGTGTTAAGAGATACACCTTCTTCAACAGGTCGTTGGATAAATCGTGGGCTGGAGCGGGGTTTAAGATCATTCTAACGCCTGCCTCGTAAGCCACATCGAGGGCGTACTCGACGACGGGTAGAGGTGTCTCGAGCTGAGTTAAGAGAACCTTGGACGCGGTAATGATTTCTTCAGCTTGCTTGATGTCCTCCGTACAGCAATTCATGTCAGCTCCAGAGGCCACCGCAATAATATTTCCTCCTTCTTCGTCAACCAGTATCAAAGCAAGACCCGTGTAAGTTTCCTCGTCCTCCAATACGTACGCTACATCGATTCCCTGTGTCTTCACCTTCTCAATCAATTCCCGTCCAACCGCGTCAGCCCCTACCCGGCCAATCAGGACGACGTCTGCTCCAAGCTTCGCCGCGGCCATCGCTTGATTCGCTCCTTTCCCGCCTGGAGACCGTTTAAACGCATTCCCCAGTACGGTTTCTCCGACCCGTGGAATTGTCTTCACCTTCAGAATGAAATCCATGTGCAGACTACCCACTACCGCTATTTTCGGGGCGGTCCACTTCTGAGAGAAATGTAAGTCCTGGCCGTTCATCTTTACTTCGCCGATCCTTGTTTACGGACGCGTTTTCACGCATAAACCAAGTTGTTACTCAAAAATAGTAATCGAGGCCTCATTGAAGAATATTTCTTTTGCAAGCAGCTCAAGAGAAGGAGTCAAAGTAGAGGCGTACTATAAAAGTATTGAGAGACGTGAGAGGTTCGAGGTATTAGGTTAGTGATTCTAGTCTTACGTTTATTCCATGGTGCTCCATCGTTTCCCGTAGATGTTGAAGGAAGTCATGGCTCGGGGATTTTAGATCTTTCAATGGGTAGTCTCTGCCCAGAGTCTCGTATTTTGAAACCCCGAATCGGTGATAAGGGAGGAACTCGATGTATTCAGCGTTCGTGAGCGTTTGAAAGAACGTCGTCATGGCTTCAAGGTTTTCCTCAGAGTCGTTACATGCTGGAACCAGTGGAACACGAATGACGTAGGTTCGACCTGTTCGATCCAGTCTTTTCAGGTTATCGATGATCAATTGATTGGATACACCCGTTAAGTCCCGGTGTTTGCCGGAGTCCATGTGTTTGAGGTCGTACAGAACCAAGTCCACGTGCCTCAAAAGTGACTTCAAAACCCGCCAAGCCGAGTAACCACATGTGTCCAGGGCGGTGTTGTAACCCTTTTTCTTACATTGCTTCAATAGTGCCAACGTGAAGTCAGGCTGCATGGTTGGCTCCCCACCCGACACGGTTATGCCCCCGCCCGAGCGTTGGTAGAAGGACTCGTCCCGTGCTAAGGACTCGACCACCGTCTCTACCGACATGGATCTTCCCGCGGTCTTGAGGGCTCCTGAATAACACGTATCGACGCATCGGCCACATCTCCTGCAAATATTCCTACGCATTTTGTGGTCGATGTCCATCGTTTGGACTCCCGCGGGACAAACTGTTACGCATTCGCCGCAGCCAATGCACAGGTTTTTATAATAAAAAATCTCTCGATGGGCATTCTGGGATTCCGGGCTGTGACACCAAAGACACCGTAAGGGACAGCCCTTGAGAAATACGGTGCTCCTGATTCCTGGGCCATCGTGAATCGCATAACGCTTGATATCAAAGATAAATCCTCTCTTCGATTCAGCCACTGTCTCCACTCCCAGCGCCTTTTCTCTTCATATACCTATACGCGGTCCCTTCGTGTTTACTGTTTTTGCTAGTCTCTTAGTTTAACCCGCTTCAATCCCTTTGGGATGTCTGTGTTCAGATGGTTTCCGATGAACCTTCCCTGATGGAGATAGGCGTGGTGAGTCTTCCATAGAGTTGAAAGTGACAGAGGCAGGTTAGGTATTCTGTATGGTTCATCTCACAGACCGTGGGCGGTGCGGGCGATGATGTTGTCTTGGTAGTCCTTTGTCAGGGTGACGAAGTAAGCGCTGAAACCCCAGACTCTCACGATCAGATTCCTGTAGGCATCTGGTGTCTTCTGAGCATTTCTAAGGGTTTCGGAGTCGACGACGTTGAATTGGACCTCCAATCCCCCTTCTGCCATGAAGGTTTGAATAAAGGAGATGAGGTTCTTCGTCCCGTTCTCTCCTCGCAATGCTGAGGGGTGAAAGCGTATACCTAAGGCTGCTCCCTCCGGAGGCTTCAAACGGCAGATCTTCAAGGCCGAGTTTATGACCGCAGTGGGCCCGCTCAAGTCTGTTCCAACGGCTGGGGAGAGATGATTCGTAATCGGTGTCCCAGCCCATCTGCCGTCGGGTGAAGCCCCGATGAGCTTTCCTTTGGAGACTTGATGGAAGGTGAAGATACCGGGGTAGTAACGTCCTCCTCTTGGATTGTGGTATTTGAGAGTCTCGTTGAAGAAGTGATCAGCGATTTCGACCGCTAGAGCATCGACGTAGTCGTCATCGTTACCGTATTTTGGAACCCGGTTCACCGCTAGCTGTCGCAAGCGTTCGTGTCCTTCCCAATTCTTCAGTAGGCTGTCTCTCAGGGTGGTCAGGGAAAGCATTTGGTCATCGTATACGAGCTTCTTGATCACGGCTAAAGAGTTCACGGCGTTGATGAAAGCCTGTCCAATGCATCCAGTGAGGTTATAGAACGCGCCGCCCGAAGTTTTGTCTGTAGCTGACTCAATGCACCCTTCAAGGGTCGAGGATAGGAAGGGGACGGGAGAATAACGGGCCATGGCTATATCCTTCCGATTCCCTATGGCGACTGCTTGCTTAACGCTTGCAGTCACTTCCCGTTTGTATTCGTTGAGAAACTCTTGGAAGGTCGCTGCTTCGAAGGGTTTGTGAAGGACGTTGAGGAGGCCCATAAGGAAGTTGACGCTGGTGAAGGTCGTGTAGAAGTCTCCTTTTCCGGGGATAATGACTTCTTGACATCCGTCGCTGCAGTAGAGTCTAGCGTCCTCAAGGGAGATACCTGCTCGCATGAGACCAGCGATGTGGGCTGCGTCGTTATAGAAAGCGGGGAAGCCGCCCATACCCGTCTTAACTAGCTCGCTGCACCTTGTCCAGAGTACAGGTGGGGAGCCCTTGTGAAATCTGACGTTGATCTTTGGATCAGGAAGCCGAAGGCTCTGCGAAGAGTCGAGGCATAGATATGTTAACTCGTTGGTCACGTCGTTGCCACTAGAGTCCTGTCCAGATAAGGTTACGTTTTCACATGTATCCGTTGTTAAATCGCTCTCTATGTTCAGTTTAATCCAGAGGCATTGGAGCAACTCCAACGCCTCCTCTCGTGTAAGCACCCCTTCTTTCACATCCTTTTGGTAGAAAGGGTAGAGGTCTTGGTCAAACCTTCCAATGGGTAGACATGATTGGTTCTCTATTTTATGGATTATACAGGTGAACCAGAAAAGCTGTAGGGCCTCATGAAAGCTCCTCGGTGGATTGTTTGAGACCCATCTACAGCCGTTAGCAATCGTCTTTAGCTCTGCACGCCTCCTCGAATCTGCTGTTTTTTTGGCTAGACGTTCAGCTTCATGGGCGTGTCTAAGGACAAAGCGAGAGGCGGCTTGGAGGACGAGTACTACTGCCTGTAGAAACGCCATCTTCTGGGAACTCCGATGAGAGCCATTGAGGGTCTTCATCTTCTGAAGAGCCTCCTCCAATAATCCTCCAAAACCGAGTTGTAGAACCCTTTGAAGACCGAAGGGAATGTGGGAGCTGACGGAGCCTTCTCTGATGCCATCTTTCTGAGCGACTTTCAATTCCTCGTCGGTCATGTAGTGGGGGTAGTAGGTCAAGCGGTGGTCAGTCGCGGGTTTGACGGGTAACTCGTAGTCGAAGCCTCCGGTAATGTTCTCTCGCTCCCTCAGAGGCCCATAAACCGTTCGAAGTCCAACGATGAACTCGTCATCCAATATGATAGAAGCGGTCTCGTCCAGGATGAGGGCGAGGCCTTTCGCTTTCCGCAGGATAAGGGGCTCCTTTGCACTGTCTCCATCGTTCAAGACAGTTAGGTCCTTTATCTCCCGATACTGCGTGTGGTAGAGGTTGAGGTGTGCGTCCAGAAGCCGTTGTATACGCTCCATTAATCGTCATCCTTCAATTCCATTAATGTTTACGGATGGGGGCGATACGCATTTATCTTTGTCGTTCAATCTGAGCTGTTAGAAATCTGAATAAGAGATCAACCCACTCCCTTGAAAACTCAGACGAAATTCTATAAAAGAGGGAGGAAGATCCTTAAAAATTTGAAAGATGAGTCGAGGTCTTGAGTAAGGTAGGTCAGAGAAGAGATGGGTGAGTAATGTTTTTTGGCATCAAGGTAAACAAGTGGCGACGATTATTCTTGTTCGATTTCGACAATGGCTCCTGTTGTCGAGATGAGGAGGGTGCCTTGAAGAACTTCCGAGGTTTCGATGTCCATTCATCTTTTCGACGAAATTATCTGTAGGCTATGCGTAGTTTATCCGAAGGCTTTGACGTGTCAAGGATGGGTAAACGGATTTTTTTGGGGAAACTACGGGGTTTCAAGCTTGTTCCCATAATAAAATATTTTTATAATTATAACGTGAAACAAAGCTGGTTAGAGAGCTGACTAAAGGCCTTTAAATGAGCGTGAAACCCCCTGTATAATTAGCTCAGGAAGGGAGAGGATATAGAACTTGTTCGGCCGTTACGATAGCCGTTGACGTCTCCTCGATGCCTTCGACGGATCTCAGCTCCTCTATGAAGTCTGATAATTTCTTAAGGCTTTGAAATCGAGCTTTGACGACCAAGTCGAAGGAGGCAGCTTGAACCTCAATGATCTCTTCAACTTCGGGAAAGCGTCTCAAGGAATTCAGGATGACTTGTTTTGGGATAGGACCTTTTCCATGCCTTGATTCATCTAAATCGATCAGTAACAACGTACCGATGGGCCACGCCGTTTTTTCATAGTCGATGAGTGCTTTATACCCCGTGATTACACCGTCCTTCTCTAAACGCTTAACCCGCCTATGTACTGTCGAGATGGGTATGTCGAGCATGTTCGAGAGGGCTCTGCTGGAAAACCCAGCGCGCCTCCCAAGAATCTTAAGTATCGCTTCATCCTTCTCATCCATGTTAATCCCACATTTATAAGAAAGATTCTCATATTTAATAGTGTTTTCGATATTTATCCACAGAAATATGAGATAAATCTTATAGACGACAAAGGATGTCAGGTACTTGAATAAATAGGAGTCCAAGTAAAGAAGGCGATAGTAAGAGGGGGTGCAGTGGCGACAGCAGCGACTGACATATAAAGTTCATATCGGATAAAATTCAGGTTCAGAGATCCAGTCGGCTTTCCACTGCGGAGAACAGGCACACATACAATGCTTACATCGACTGTTACACATTTAGGAAAGAATCAATCCCACTGAAAGTAATTCAGGTACGAATAACTCGTCCATATCGTAGTCTTCTTTGGAGTTCTCCGTTGCGAAGTATCGTCCTTTGATATTTGATTTTTTCGATCCCTATTATTCAATATACCTTGGTCGATCACGTTGATTCGTGAATCTCATGGTTCCCTTCGATCAAACACTTACCGCAGGCTTCGACGATAAATACCCTGATCTTCTCTGTAAGCATCTCCTCACGAGTCCTCGACAGACAGGATTTTTCAAAGAGGATATGAGAAAACAAGCTAAGTGACGCCTATTGTCGACGTAATCACACTGGTGAAAAGGGGCAATAAGACTTTAAATGGTAAAGGCTATAACGGGGTAATCTAGTCGAGGAAGAGAAGACAATTGACTTGGAACCTCGATCCATTATGGAAAAAGCTCACTCTTGATATCTTCCTGTTCCCTGAGAAATATAGTGTACCGCTTCCTATTGACCAAATCGTAGCTGACGCAAAGGTTGACGCTGATGGAGTGATACGATATAAAGAACAACTCGCTTCTGGAAAGCAGCTTCGACCAATTGTGGTGGTTAAACATCCACGCAAGGATCTTTACGCGGTTGTGGACGGGCATCACCGCTTTTTCGCTCAAATAGAGTTTGGACAGAAAGATATTGACTGCGCAGTGATACAGGACTTCGTGGGCTTCATGTTTCAGTTAACCAAAGACGGATGGCTTCAACCCCACCCAGCCTTCACCAAACACGTCCGCGTGCCTATCTTGGAATTCCATCAAAAGCTTGACCAAAGCATTAATCAAGATCTTCGTCAAAACTTGAAGCAGTTTTTAGCGGACTTTAACCAAAACCCAGAGAAACTCATCGAGAAGCTCAGAGAAGTAATCGAAAATTCAAGCTAGCTAGCACACCGTTTTTATGTACGAAAACATGATGACTCTCTCCTTTGAATATTTAAATTGCTAGGTATTTTCTCATTCAGGAAAAGAAGTAAAAAAGGTGTGCCCTCTCGTCAGTTGAAGGGTTTAGTGCTTGCATGGACCATTGGAAGAGATTGAAAAACTTAGTCATCCTTGGCCTCAGCTTTATTCGCTTATGGGTATGATTGCGAGGGGCATATCAATCAATCCAATTGTTCCACGGATCTTTATCATCTGATCGTGGCTCAGTATAACTACGTTGCTCCTCATTTCGAGGGCCTCAGCTTGCAAGAGCGTGTGCAAAATGGAGTAGCCTGCCTCCATCAGCGAAAAAAAGGGTGGAAGCCGTTCCGTTGAGGCCACCACGAGGTAAGTAGATGCCTTCGGTAACCTTGGTACGAGTCCTTGTAACTTGTCTATCAAATCATTCGTCCCTGTGTACACCCAGCCTCCGTTCCGATACTCTCCAACATTTAATTGTAGTCCGTTCTTGACTGTTGCGAGGGAATGGGTTGCAACGCCTTTTTCTTCGTTCCAGTTTACGTACTTGAAAACTCCTGCCTCGTCGATCACGTGTAGAGCGGTGGTGTACGTGGCAGAGGCGGAGGGAATGGTTTTACCCTGACCCTCAGTAGTGAGTACGCCGTATCGATGGTACCGGAAGGTTTTGTGGGGAGTGCATCCCAATCCCGCCCAGAGAAGCTGCCCGATCCGACTTCGATCGACTTGGCCTTGCGTAAAAGTGTCGTGCGGTTTCCAGGCGTCAATGCACTCGACGGCAGATCTTCCTCCCGTTCTCAAGGGTTCTGGGAGAGTCCCTTGCTGATACATCTTGGGTGGGCTTGAAGTGAGATAGGGGGTCATTGAAACAAGGTCGACGTAGACCCCCCCAATCATATTGACTCCCACGTTAGCGATCGCTCCCGCGACATGTAGCATTTCCTGACCCATACCCCACTCCAGCAAGTAGGCATTCGCATCCGCGGTGGAAAAAGAGGCGTTCCGCAAGGTCTTTTCACTGACCCAGCGTAACCGGATGCTAGGACACTTGATCCGCGGATAGTCCACAGGTTCTAACGTGATTCGTTCGCCACCCAGAGTAAAGGCGTTCCGATCAAACGTCTTGCCCTCGCATTCAATGGTGACCGCCTCCTCGCAGATGCTGGGGGTATGGCTGAGACACCAAAAAACAAAGTCCACCTGGTCAGAGGTTAAAGGTGTACTACCTATAGTACCGCCGCGTTCGATTCCCTTCCACCCACCGGTGGAGACCCGGCTATTCAGAGCCAACTCTAGGCTCACACCACGAAAAGAGTCTACGTTCAAACCTAACGTCACCAATAAAATACATGGAGAAGACCCATATTTGTGGTTTGAGGTGTTATAAGGGCTCCAAGGATTGTTTGGACACCCCTACCACAATACCCTTAAAAACTGGGCTTGTAGTTCAGTTATTCATGTCGTCTATTTTTAAGCCGATAACCCTTGGTTCCATGGAAATCAAGAATCGTATCATGCGTTCAGCCACCACCTCTTATTGGTCGGATGATCAGGGAATCCTCCGAACCGAGATCCTTGAACTCTATCGGAGACTTGCAGCTGGCGACCCAGGATTAATCGTGAAAGGCCACCTTTACGTTCAGGACTCGGGAAAGGCGCATAATGGCATGGCAGGCA
>JAZFSF010000101.1:0-2069 GCA_036446055.1 Bathyarchaeia archaeon
GTATTCGCTTGGTGTCCTTCCTGCTGAACCCCGTTTTATCCATACGCCTTTCCTCGTTAGGGACGGGAAAGAAATAACTTGGACATTTAGCCTAAGACTATATCAATATGAATTACCTTAGGACTCATATTCAATTTCACTAAAACGCCATACAGGCTAGATATATGCTATTATAGGACCGTATAACAGAATTGACAGTGCTTGCTGCAAATGGTATAATCCCATTAATGGATTGCTACTTTAATAGGACTATATCATTATGAGAAAGCCGACACTTCACTCAGATCTATTGCTAAAGCTCCTGCTCAAGCAAAAAATTGCCACTCTTGATGAATTAAAGACCGCCTTAGGGACAAACTCATCAATGACCGTCTTTCGTAAGCTTAAGGAACTGGAGTATATATCCAGTTGTTCACATAGTGGAAAATATTACACATTAAAACGCGTTGTCACATTCAACCAAGAAGGACTATGGTTTTGTAATCAGATTCTCTTTTCTTCTCATGTCTCATTGAAGGAAACGATCAAAGCACTTATTGATAACTCACAACAGGGATACACGGCCATTGAGATTGAACAAATGCTGGGTATTCAACCGAATGGATCGTTGCTGGAACTCGCTATAGATAAGACTGTTTGTCGAAGCAAGATATCGGGGCGATACGTCTACTTTTCCCAGAACGCTTCACAGAGAACGCGCCAAGAGCTTTTTCGTAGAGATTCAATTGAAGCAGAGATGCCGAATCGCATGAATCCCGAAATGTTACTGAACGAAGTGAAAGCCGCGATTATCCTGTTTTATAGTTCACTGAATGAAAAAGAAAGACGTTTGTATGCCGCCTTGGAATCGATGAAGATAGGCAGAGGAGGCGACAAGGCCATGTCAGAGTTATTTGGAATGGATAGAAAAACCATAGCCAGAGGAAGAGGCGAGTTACTCGGCGACATCATTGATGTAGAGAGAATACGTCACAAGGGAGCAGGTAGAAAAGGCTCAAAAAAAAATAGCCGTCATTGAGGCCATTGAAAAACTCCTGGAATATGAAACAGCAGGCGATCCTATGTCTGATCTAAAATGGACCAGGAAGACCCGCCAGAAGATATCCGAACAACTGGCTCGTATCAATATACATGTAAGCAAAACCACCATTGGAGCGATCTTAAAGAAACTAGGCTTCTCCCTCAAAAGCAATAGTAAGAAAGTATCCTACGGCGGTAAGCCGCGAACGAAGTTGCAGCGCAAACAACGTAATGACCAATTCGAATACATTCATCAGATGCGTGGTGCCTTTACTACAAAAGATTGCCCTGTCTTAAGTGTTGATTCGAAGAAAAAAGAATTGGTAGGCAACTTCAAAAATCCAGGAACCCGGTACAAACGAATGGGCGATTTGGTCTATGATCACGATTATCTGACCTATGCTTTGGGCAAAGCGGCCCTATATGGCGTTTTTGATTTAGCGCGACAAAGAGCCTTTGTGTCTATTGGGCAATTTCTCAGAAACGGAAATACTCTCACATCAAGTGATACGCCTGAATTTGCGGTAGAGTCTATTGAACGATGGAGGACATACGATGGCAAGTTCGCCTACCCCGATTTAAAAGAGTTTCTCATTCTAGCTGATGGAGGTGGCAGTAATGGCCACAAGCCTTGGATCTGGAAAGTTCGATTGCAGCAGCGGCTCTGCAATAAGTATGGACTGAAAGTGACTGTCTGTCATTATCCTCCTGGCGCATCAAAATGGAATCCCATCGAGCATCGTTTATTTAGCCAGATAACCAAGAATTGGGAAGGGACTCCCTTGATTGATTACGAAACGGTCGTGAAGTATACGAAAAGCACAACAACGACAACCGGTCTAAAAGTGAATGCCAAGTTAGTCAAAAGACAGTACAAAAAAGGGCTAAAAGCCTCTGCGGAACAAATAGATGCTTTAAACATCCGCTATCACGAAGTCAATCCAGAATGGAATTATACGATCTCACCTGCTAACTGAAATGTCCAAGTTATTTCTTTCCCGTCCCTTACCATACAAAGCTCCGCGGCGACCATCAAGGCTGAACCTCTT
>JAZFSF010000102.1:0-2162 GCA_036446055.1 Bathyarchaeia archaeon
ATTCCCCTATTTCCGAGGTATCCCATCTTCCACTCACCTATCCTAAAATGGGGAGAAAGTTGATTGTCGTCGATGTACGGAGAACACGGTCCACCGACGTTGCAGACTACTTCCTTCAGGTTGAACCTGGAAAAGATTTCGAGCTGTTACAGTCTTTACGCCTTCTCATAAAATACGACGAGCTTGAAGTCGAAGAAGTAGCAGGTGTTCCTGTTAAACTCCTCGAAGACTTCGCGGACATTTTAATCGGATGCGATTTCGGAGTTATCTTCTTCGGATTGGGGTTAACCATGAGCTCGGGGAAAAACCGTAATATAGATGCCGCGTTATCTTTGGTTCGTGACTTAAATCAACGGACAAAATTTCTCATTATGCCAATGCGAGGTCACTTCAACGTGACTGGAGCGAACACGGTGTCGACTTGGCAGACGGGATACCCCTACGCTGTTGATTTCTCACAAGGATACCCCTACTACAATCCTGGAGAAACTTCGGTCATAGATATCCTACGTCGAGGAGAATCAGACGCCAGCCTCATCGTAGCGTCCGACCCAGTTGCCCATTTCCCCAAGACAGCTATTCAACACCTCGTCAAGAACCCTCTCATCGTCGTTGATCCCCTTGAGACACCTACGTCTCTCATGGCTGACGTATTTATTCCATCTGCCTTCGTTGGCATTGAGGTCGAAGGCACTGCTTATCGTATGGACCACGTCCCGCTTCCACTCAAGAAAGTTGTTGATCCTCCGAAGGGAATCCTTTCCGACGAGGAAATATTGGATAAAATCATACAGCGCGTTCACGTGTTACAGGAGGGAGGGATATGAGTCTTCTTCTCAAGAACGGATTTGTATACGACCCTTTTAACGGCGTGAATGGAGAAGTCATGGACATCTTGACTGAAGGGGGGAAAATCGTTGAACGACACCGAAGCAAAGACCTCAAAATAATCGATGTCTCAGGCATGGTTGTGATGCCTGGTGGAGTGGACATCCATTCTCACATAGCTGGACCTGAAGTCAATGCCGGACGTTTACTGAGGCCCGAAGACCACTTCAAAGACGTTGAAGTCAAAGGCAAGGTGACTCGATCAGGCGTCGGATATTCGATTCCCTCGACCTTTACAACGGGATACCGCTACACGAAAATGGGGTATACAACAGTTATGGTGCCTTCAATGCCTCCACTGGAAGCCAGACACACTCACGAAGAAATGGATGACACTCCCATGATTGACAAGGCTGCGTATCCCCTCCTCAGCGATTGGTGGGTTGTCCTCGAACATATACGAGACAACAAGATTGAGGAATGCGCCGCCCACATCGCGTGGATAATGAAAGCCACCAAAGGATACGCCATTAAGCTTGTTAACCCTGGCGGTCTAGAAGCCTGGGGCTTTGGCAAGAATGTTCAAAGCATTGACGACCCAGTACCAAATTTTGGCATCACACCGCGAGAAATCATCCGCGGTCTATGCAAAGTAAACAAACTCTTGAATTTACCCCACACAATCCACGTCCACACAAACAACCTTGGCAAACCAGGCAACTATCTTACAACCTTGAAGACCATGCATTGCGTGAAGGACTTGGCTGAAGAAACGAAACCCGTCATCCACATCACACACTGCCAGTTCAGCGCTTACAAAGGATCTGACTGGAGTAATATACGATCGGGAGCCGAGAAGATTGCGAGATACGTTAACCGCAATAGCCATGTCACCATAGACTTAGGACAGATAGCTTTCACCGATACAACCACCATGACAGCCGATGGACCCTTTCAATATGGTCTCTACCAACTAAGTGGAAACAAATGGATGAATCATGATGTGGAGACTGAGACCAGCTCCGGCGTAGTCCCCTTCCGATATCGACGGAAAAGCTACGTCCACGCGACACAGTGGACGATTGGGCTTGAGCTTGCTCTTTTCATACGAAGCCCTTGGAAAGTCTTTTTAACAACAGATCATCCTAATGCCGCTCCCTTCACAACGTATCCACTGATTATTTCTTGGTTGATGAGTAGACATGCGCGAGAGAGGCTTCTAAAGAAGATTAATCGAAAAGCTAGAAGGAGATGTGTCCTCACTACAATCGATCGGGAATATGATCTATCTGAAATAGCCATAGCGACGAGGGCTGGAACCGCAAAGGCATTGG
>JAZFSF010000103.1:0-2002 GCA_036446055.1 Bathyarchaeia archaeon
CGCGCGTGCACGCGATAACGTCTCGTTTCACGGCTTTCAAGCAAGTTTATCAGAAAAGCGGGATTTCTAGATTGTACGAGTCGTATATAGCCCTCATGTTGTTTGCCCTCTTAGTTGTATTTGTTTCAACGTTTGCAATAGGTGCCATACTACATCATTTTCTCTTCAACTTAACTTTATTCCGATACCTTGTAGCTGTCCTCACATTCTCATGTACCATCTCACTAACAGTCCCAATAATGTTCCTTTTGTATCCTCTTTACCGTCGAGGTCAACAAAGGAAGGAAATAGACGCAAACCTCGTTTACACCACCGGATACATGGGGGTCTTGTCTGCCGGAGGCATCTCAATCGAAAGAATGTTCGAACGCGTAATTCAGGTAGAGCAATATCCTGCGATTAAGAACCTGGCTAAAAGGTTTATCACAAACATCAAGATATTTGGGTTAGACGTGACTTCATCACTACGGGACGTCACACTTTGTAGCCCCTCAGAAGCCTTCTCAAAGCTCCTTATCGGAATCACAAACACAGTAAAAACCAGTGGAGACCTAAAAGGTCTTCTAGCATTTGAAACTACTAGATTTCTACACGCAAAACGAGAACAACAAAAGAAGACACTAGGCACCTTAATAGCACTTGGAGAAATCTACATCGCAGCAATGGTCATGGGCCCAATAGTCTTCATAGTCATGATAACAATTTTATCCATCATGGGCAATGTCACATTCGGTCTTACTCCAGTAGAACAATTGAACCTCCTGGTTTTCTTCGGACTTCCAATCATCAGCACACTATTCATCGTCATATTAAACGGGGTCATACCAGAGGAAGACTGAAAATGTATTTCAAACCGAGACATCGAAAAGCTGTTTGGGCGGTTTCTGGCTCAATTGGAATTTCAGTTATGCTGATGCCATTTCTATTGGGACTCTACACGCCTCAAGCACCCTACATAATTCCACTTAGCCAAAGCGTGAACAACACCATGGCCTGTGGCTTAATCATAGCATTGGCTTTTCCAGCCATAGTTGAGTACAATAACTATAGATGGAGCAAAGAAATTGACAGAAACATTCCAAGACTTCTTCGAGACGTCGCCGAGGCAGTTCGGTCAGGGATAACACTTCCAAGAGCCCTTGAAGAAGCCTCTCAAAGAGAATATGGACCGATCTCACAAGAGCTTGAACGCACAATTTCCATGTTCATCTTAGGAGCTAGCTGGGAAGAGTCTCTTACTTCTTTTGCTAAACGCCTCAGACGCCCAAACGCTTTACGATTATCCACTATACTAATCGAAGCACATCAAACAGGAGGAAAAATAATCGAAGTCCTCGACACAAGCGTCAACCTCTTCTCAAGCCTCAACGAGTATAAAGAAGAACAGTACAGCAACATGAAACCTTACATGATGACGATATACATGGCCACAATCATATTTCTTATCATCGCATACGTCATTTTACATCAGTTTCTAACCCCACTACATGATTCTTCAATCGAAGTCGCAGCGCAAGAATCTGGATTGTTACAGGGAGTCCTCGATATCAATTATTATACATCAATTCTTTTCTGGGCTTCAATCGTCGAATCAATTTTTGGTGGCCTCATAGCAGGAAAAATCGCTGATAGAACCCTCTCTTCAGGCTTACGTCACTCAACCATCCTTATCGTTCTAACACTTACCTTCTTTAATATTCTCAGCGTTTAACGGAGATTCAAACATGAAAAAGAACTCCAAGACGGTACAAGATGAGGGGCAAGAGCAAAAACTCTTGAGTGAACTCATCAAACAAGGAGTTACGGAGTTCACGCCAACCTTAAACAAAACGGGAATCCGTTACATCGAGGCTGAAGAAACTTGGAAAAACGATGACACCATCCAGGTAACAAATACACTCAAACACTTGGAGAAAAAAGGAGAACTGGTGTCTACTTTCTTAGATCGAATCTTGACATGTTCAGACTGTGATTCACCCCACGTATATTCAAAATATGCTTG
>JAZFSF010000104.1:0-8875 GCA_036446055.1 Bathyarchaeia archaeon
GAAAATTTAATGGTTATGGTGGGGGCTTTCCCCCATAAACGCTTCTCTAAAGGCCTTTTAGAATTTGCTGATGACGTGGTTTCTATTGATATTGAGTCTTTAGAGGCATGGATTGTAGCATCAAGGATAATAAAAAGCTAAGAACGAGCGCTAGGGCTTACTGAAAAACTCCATAACAAAAGATGATTCAATTACTGAAATAAAAAATATGTTATGTTATCGATATGTATCCAATATCTTCAACATTTCCAATAACTGTGAGGTTAAGATAATCCTCTTCCTACCTGTTGAAAAAAAGGCTCGCAACTCTTGAATGCTCCCGGGCATACAATTGGCGACCTGCACCGCGTCCTTCCTGTCGATCGTAAATCGATCCATTAATAGGTTTACGAGCTCGACCGCTTTTGATGCATCCATCTTTGAAAACTTTCTAGTGTATTCAAGGGTTCGAAGTTGAAACAGATTTTGGTCTTCCGCATCCTCTAAGAGCTTCTTCGCCTCAGGCACTGTAATTTCCGTTTTAGACTTGATCTTCCTTGGCATAATCCCTTCACTTTGTACCCATCTATGTGTTGTGAGGTTTTAAGTGTTCAGGCCGGGCAATAAGTGTTCTCACCTTACCCCCTCTCTCTGCTAATTTAACCACATAGGCGCGTCCCCGCTTTTCCTCAACAACACTGATCTTACCCTGATAACGTGGGTGGGGCATTCCTTTGTGACAACTAGAGTCAATCTTGATAACAACTTTGTCACCGCGTTCGTATTCTTTGAGTAATCTACCAATAGGTTGTAGACCCCTTTTCCGGGGCTTTTTACGAAGAACAGATCGCGCTCCCCTGCGAAAACCCTTTGAATTAGGCATTAATTAAACTCCTCTAAACAAACCTTCATCACGTCAAGTTCAACGCATCGAGCTGGAATCATAGTAGCCTCAGATACGCTTAGAGATGTCCTTCCTCCATCTCCACTAATAAACTCTTTGATATATAGACCTCCCTCACAACGCAACACCATCTCTATGAGAGTAGAATTTAACCTTTTCACCTTAAAATTCAATATGCGTCGCTTCCTCAGCTTATGAGCTCTTCTATGCATCACTCTAGTCGGAGTATTCTGATTGATTACTATCTGCTTCATCGTCTCTTCCAGACGGGACAAGGCTTCATCCGAGACATTTTCCTCAAACTCGACTTTGGCGCGATAGACTTTCTCAGCCCCTTCACCGGCTTTAAGCTTTCTCACTAGGTTCTTTGAGGCAAATTCCAATTGTTCTACCTCAATCTTGCCCTCAGATGTGCTGTTAATTTCTTTTTCCAAAAGTTGTAAGTTAACACTTCTCTTAGTCGGATTTACAATTTCTATAATAAAAGGCCTTCCTGAACCCAAAACGCGAGCATCAATATCCTCTCTTCCAGCCGCATGAATCTTGACGTCAGATCCTGCCGTCACTTGGAGTAACGGTCGAGAAATTAATTCCTCAACTGAATCGGGATACAGTTTTCCCGTGTTTTGGCATTTTTCACATCCAAGACCGCCGCACTGACTGCAAACCCACTTCGCTTGAGGAATCCCTCTGACAAGCTTTCGATAACGTCCATATACAAATAGAGAATTGATCTTGAGGGAGATGTTCTCTGTAAAAGGGTTGATGGTGACTAAGATATCCGGCTTATTGAAGACTACCTCTTTTCCCATGGCATTTATGATAAGTTTTCCAATTTCCCTACTGAAATCACTGCGGATGCTCTCTCCCCATACTACCTTGAATCTTGCCCTCAACTCGTCCTCTCGGTCCTCAACCTGATATCCAACTCTCACACCAACGAGAAAACTGTTAAATTCATAATTGGAAAGTTTTTCCACTACCTTTTCGCATAACCCATCAAGATTGGTAAAAGTATTATTGCAAATGTAACACGAGGTCTCCTCTAATTCAACCTCGATCCCCAGTGCTTGCAAAGTTGATAAGGATACTTCCGAGAATCCGTTGACAGCCACCTGTCTTAAAAGAGTCTCACCATATTCGTCCTTTTCCAACAGTAACTTGCTTCCCTCTAGGATTAAAAGTCGCTTGATTGCCTTTCCTCTCTCCCCATTTGTGAAGCCATGGCCAAGCATAGAAAACTGTCTTCCAAGACAGTAATCACATAGGGGATACTGTCCTAACAATGCCGTAGCTTTTTTAACGACTTCCATATTTACGATTCCTATTAACGTCACGGGTCAACACCTACTAAGCCTTTCACTGCTTCATTTGACCCATCATCTTCCGTAGAAATGGTGGTACCTTTCTTTTTCCCATGGACTTCATGAACCTTTTCATAGTAGAGTGCTGTTTTATGAGTTCTTTCACTTCTTTATCGCTAGTTCCAGAACCCCGTGCTATACGTTTGATCCTGGACGACTTGAGAATCTTAGGTTCTTCCAGTTCATCCTTTGTCATAGACTGAAGGATATACTTCCACCTTTTGATCCTGTCTTCAGCGACATCCACAGCCTTATCTGGGACTTTATAGGACATGCCTGGAATCATCTGTAGAACTCGCTTCAAAGGACCCATACTGCTCATCGCCTCTAACTGATCGTACATATCCATTAAAGTGAATTTTCCTTTCAGTATGTCCTTCGCTTTCTTTTCGGGCACAATTGCCTCAGCTTCTCTGACCCGCTGAACTAATCCCTCGATGTCGCCCATTCCAAGGAGCCTTCCAACAAACCGAGAAGGATCGAAGGATTCTATCTCCTCAACTCCTTCGCCAACGCCGATAAACTTGATGGGAACGCCTGTTGCTGCAACCGCGGATAACGCACCACCTCCCCGGGCTGAGCCATCAAGCTTGGAGACGAAGATGGAGCCTATCCTCGTTGCTTCGTGGAAGGCTTTGGCTTGAACGTACGCTTGCTGTCCAATAGTCGCATCGATGACCAGAATCGCCTCATCTGGCTTCACTATTTTGGCAATCTCGCTCATCTCATTAATTAGGGTCTTCTCGTCCTTATGTCTCCCTGCAGTGTCAAGCAGAATCACTTCATACCCGTCTTGTCTAAAGCCCTCCACTCCTTCTATAGCAATCTTTAGGGAGTTTTTTTCGTTGGGATTCCCGTAAATAGGAACTTTCATCGCGTCAGCATGTTGTTTCAATTGGTCGAAGGCGCCAAGTCTAAAGGTGTCGGCACAGACTAAAGCCGTCTTAAAGCCCCGCTTCTGGAAGTAACGTGCCAACTTGGCTGCAGAGGTTGTGTTCTTGACAACGATGTTGTTTGCAACAAAATTGTGATAATCCTGAACCGTGAGGTCGTATACGTATTTTAACGAATGCTCTGTAATCCTCCTCGTTCGTTTTACTTTAATCCACGTAACATCCATTGCAAACAGATTCGTTGCAGCCTTTGAAGCTGCTTTCTCATCCACCATTTGATATCCTAGTCTCGGTTCTTCGAGAAGGAGTAGACTCGAGCCAGACGCACGGTGCATCGTAGGATGGGCTTGTGGGATGGCGTCGATGATTACTTCTTTCTTACTCGTTGCCTTTGTATGACACTCGTCTTTCAAAGAGTAGTTGGTGGGTGAAATCATTATGTAGTGATTATTTGTCAATTGGTCTGCTCGTACGCGAGTTATGCCCTCTCTATTGATGGTGAAAAAGGGGTGCTCTGGGGTAGTTATCAGCTTTAGCCCTTTTTCCTCATCTAATTGTACTTCATACAATTCTTCGGGCGCTTTCAGTTTCCAAATCCACTCGACCGACTTTTCCTCCACCTTCAACGTTTTGAGGTTGACAGCGTATACTTGAACATCCTTTGGACTGACAGTCAAACCGTCTTCTAAAACAACTGCGGTGTCACAGCAACACATTTGTTCCTCGAACAACGTAGCAATCGTCTTTCTCTGTCCATTTGCCAAGGAGATAACGGTGTCACCTTCGACACACTTTCCACTTCCCTGTATGCCAACAAGCATGAAGACGTTAGGCTTTCCCGGGTCCACACGAATCGTGGCGGGCTTCTCCCCGAGAAACCGTGTAAGAACCTCGTACGTCACCTCTACAACGTGTTCCTTTCTACTTATGCCTGGAGGAAGTTTCTCATCAAGAGCCCTCTTCTCAATTTCTTTAGAGAGATCTAAAACCATTTGGACATTAACATCTGCTTGAAGAAGGGCACGCTGAATACTTTTATTTAACTCCTTAACAGCAGCTTCATCTACGACAGGGGATTTTAGGAGTTTTCGTATAGCGTTTGTCAGGGAAGACCCTAATTTTTCCAAGCCAGACATATATTCACCTTTTCACATTGATAAGGGAAAGAGCTTGAATAAACCTTTTTATCTTTTAAATCTCCCCCGAAGGCATTTCCCTCAATATTCTTTGGGGCTTTACACTCGTAGATATTGTGAAAGGATGTTTGACTCAGAATTTGAGGAGATTTATAAAATAAAATACATCGTATAACTTATAATCATGGCCTTCGCATAACTGGGCTCAAACAATCTTTTGATTTTACGAAGAGTTCTTAAAAATTTTTGTAAGAAATTACATCAGTATAACGGCTGTCACGATGCGAGTGGATGACTTCTAGAAGACTTCGGCCCTCTTTAACTCTCTTGACAACGAAACTAGATTGCGAATCATTCTTCTCATACACAAAATACGTTGGCCGTTACACATCCAGTCCATAGCCAATGCCTTGGCTTTAGATTACGCGGTGCTGTAACGCCACGACAAAGCATTATAGAGCAGTGGTGGTTTTAATCAACTTAGTACTTTAAGCAGGCTCTACATACGTTTTTAGGCGTTGGAGCAACGGTTCACTCAACGTTGGATAACAACTATCTCTACCTCACGTGTTTTCAAATTAAGGAGAGCCATCGTTGACTTTCCAGTTAGATAGCCACAGATTTCACCGGGATTGATCACCAACGTACGTCCAATTCTCTGAACCTTTGTTTGATGGGTATGACCATAAACCACTACATCATAAGCACAAGACGCTATAATAGCATGGAGTAGTTCCTCGTCGTGCCCGTGGAGGAGCCCAATCTTCAAACCCTCCATTGAAATCTCTGCGAAGAAACCCCTTAGATCCGCACCGATGTTTCGAAAAAACTCCTTCAAAAGCTTTCGCTCAGCGCAGTTATTTCCATAGACGCCAATTATTTTGGCTTGTAAGGGTTTGAAATGGGAAACAGTGAATGGGCTAATGTAGTCTCCTGCGTGGAGAACTAATCCTACACCATATCGATTGAGCCGTTTCACAGCTTCATCGATAAGTGGAAGATTATCATGCGTGTCAGAAAGAATTCCGATGAAGTTGTCCCCACATATTTCAGTTCCCATACAAACTCATTCTCCAACTGAAGTAACATCAATCATCTTCTCATTCCTTAATAAGTTGCTTCTTAGGTTCTCATCTCACCACGCAAATATTCAATAAGCAGCACAATCAAATATATATTCAAGTTTTCAGGTGAATTTTTTGTCTAAAAGAGAAGCTATGCTTTATGACACGTTGCCTGAACAACACGTGAGATGTAACCTCTGTGGACGACGCTGTATGATTGATGAAGGAAAAAAAGGCCTCTGCTTGGCAAGGATTAACGAGAATGGCGTCCTTTTCACCCAGTCCTATTCAAGGTCTTGCAGCGACTCTATTGATCCCATTGAAAAGAAGCCTCTTTTTCACTTCAACCCCGGAGCCCGCGTCTTTTCAGTGGCATCTCCCTTCTGCAACTTCTTCTGTAGTTTCTGCGATAATTGGACGATCAGTCAACAAAGACGCCTAATTTATACAAAAGAACTAACCCCAAAGAGCCTAGTCAATTCAGCTCAACTTCGAGGCTGTCAAGGTATAAGCTATACCTATACGGAGCCCACAGTTTTCTTCGAATGGGCATATGATTCTGCTAAGTTAGCCCACGAGAAGGGCTTGTTTAACACATTTGTCACGAATGGTTATCTTACTCCTGAAGCGGTTAAGACCATTTCACCATATCTAGACGCTGCAACCATTGACTTCAAGGGTGGAGGAGACCCTGTCTTTTACAGAGACCAAATGCGTGTTCCACAAGTTGAGCCAATATACGCGTGTCTTATTGAACTGAAGCGCTGTGACATCCACATCGAGATAACAAATCTCCTTGTACCGAAGTATGGGGACTCCATGACACACCTCAGAGACTTAGCAACATGGATATATGAGAATCTTGGAGAGGAGACGCCCTTTCACCTCCTTAGATTTTTCCCAAACTACGAGCTAATCGATGTCCCCCAAACCCCTATAAGCACCGTAGAAGAGGCGAGAAAGATTGCGATAGACGTAGGATTAAGATACATCTATGCAGGAAATATTCCAGGTCATCCATGGGAAAACACATACTGTCCAAAATGCCATGAGCTTCTCATAGAACGACATGGTTTCAACATCCGAAAATGGGCCTTACTCCCCGATAAAACTTGTCCGAAATGTCGCATAAAAATCCCTATCACTGGAAACCACTATTAGCGGGTCACTCAATAGTTTGAAGTCCAAGACCGAACTGGTTCACACAAGCTTTTCAATAGGATATCCCTTGTTGTTAACGAGATTGACGTCCCTTTTTTTCAGCACATACTGATGAATACTAACCATATTATTTCCTAAATTGTTTGCTACCGTCATTACCTGAATATCTTCGATGGCGAGAAATGTAAGTGGAATCGAATTGAAGACATAGGGGATTTCGGGAGATGTTTCCAGCGGTCGTGGGTTAAACATAACTTTGGGATAAACTATATTTTCTATGTAAAGAATATTTTTTAGGCTAGCTAGGATGTGAGTGTTGTGATGAATTTAACCATATTCTTTCCTAAATTGTCTGCTGCCGTCATTGCCTGAATATCTTCGATGATTTCGCCCTTCTTAGATGCCCTTCCATCAACGCCTAGGTGAATAGGAATCATCCGTTGTCCTAGATAGAACGTGTTGATAAGAGCGAGCGTTTGGACTTGTCCTCTTGTGCTGGCTACCACTATGGCACCGCCAACTTTACCTTCTAACCGATACGTTGGATGTCGTAACGCGTATGTTCGGTCGATAAAGACTTTAGCCTGCCCAGTTACAGACCAAAAATAAACGGGGCTTCCTATAATGATCCCGTCGGCTGAAAGGAGATGAGGATATATGTCCTGCATGTCGTCTTTAATGGAACAGTTACCTGTTGCATAACATGCTCCGCAATGGTCACAAGGTTTAATCTGTTTGCCGGAGAGGGTGATTAATTGAGTGTTACTTCCTACTTCTTTTGCGCTAGTTAATGCCTTTTTGACGAGAATCTCAGTATTACCTCCTAATCGAGGACTGCACACTACACCAACTATTTTCAAGAATACCACGAAATAGTTAGCTGATCGATTGCACCAATTAAACCTTACTTTCAGCTAATTAGCTAACCCTTACTATTCCTGCTTAGACGCAATCGTATTGGTTTACGTTACTTTTTTGTCTTTTCCGATTCGTCTTCGTGTTTTTGTTCGAACTCATCAGCATGGCGTTCACAGCAGAAACAGCGTTCTTCATCGCCTGGAGCTTGTCTATGCACTGCAAACACACATTTCTCTTCTGTTATCTCAGCATTACACAGATCGCATTTTATAAAACTCTTCATTTTTCAGCCTCCTTCTTTTTTCGGTAGTCTTTTATGGCCTCGTGCAGTCCATCTGCAGCCAAGTTGGAGCAGTGCATCTTTA
The DNA here is from genome assembly GCA_036446055.1 of Bathyarchaeia archaeon. Lineage (GTDB taxonomy): Archaea > Thermoproteota > Bathyarchaeia > RBG-16-48-13 > DAOVBJ01. The sequence continues at coordinate 7,725 of JAZFSF010000104.1, forward strand.
CTGGCGGTAGCCCACCAAGACTTTCTGCTACGTTGATGCGCGTCAGTTTCATCGCTTCGTCTAAGGTTTTGCCTTTCGCTAATTCGGTGGTCATGCTACTGGTAGCTATGGCTGCTCCGCAGCCAAAGGTCTTGAATTTGATGTCGACGATTCGATTGTCTTCGACTTTGATGTAAATGTTCATCATGTCTCCACATACTGGGTTGCCTACGGTTCCTATGCCGTCTGCATCTGGGATTTCTCCCATGTTTCGTGGGTTCTTGAAGTGGTCTAAAACTTTTTTACTATACATTATATCAGCTCCTTTGGCGTTAAGGGAGAAATCGCCCTCAATCGTTTAACAATTCCTGGTAATAACTCTACCACGTATGTGACGTCTTCATCTGTATTCTGTCGTCCCAAGGTAAAGAGGAGTGAGCCATGGGCTTCCTCGTGCTTTAATCCCGTAGCTAATAGAACGTGCGACGGCTCAAGCGTTTTCGAGGTGCATGCGGACCCTGAGGAAGCGGCTACGCCTTCCATGTCTAAACTCAGGAGGAGAGATTCCCCTTCAATGTAACTGAACCGTATATTGACGTTGTTGGGTAAGCGTTTTGTGGGATGCCCATTTAGATATGATTTCGGAATACTTTCTAAGAGCTCTTGAATGAATCTGTCTCGAAGCTTCGTCAATCTCACAGCCTCTAATGGAATCTCGCTCGTAGCCAACTCTGCTGCCGCGCCCATACCCGCTATCCCCGCAACATTCTCGGTTCCAGATCGGATTCCTCGTTCTTGTCCTCCACCTAATATAATTGGTTGAATGCGGGTTCTCGTCTTGACGTAGAGAGCCCCTGTACCCCTTGGACCGTACAGGTCATTTGACGACAGTGAGAGTAAATCGATGTTATCTTTTTGAACCTCTATCCGTATTTGGCCTGCTGCAGCGACGGCGTCAACGTGGAGAAGCCCGCCCTTATCGTGGACGATCTCGCTGATCTCTGATATGGGTTCGATTGTACCGATTTCATTGTTAGCATACATGATGGAGACTAGAATCGTTTTATCCGTGATTGCGTCTTTCAAGGCTTCGACGTTGACACTTCCATAAGGGTCAACAGGTAGATACGTGACGTGGAATCCTTGTTTACTGAGGTCTTTGCATGGGTTTA
>JAZFSF010000105.1:0-3334 GCA_036446055.1 Bathyarchaeia archaeon
TCAAAGTCAAAGTAGAGGCTATGGTGGCAGAAGAAACTATTAACGCCATTCACGACAATAGTGAATTAAGCGTTATTTCTAAACACCATCAATTATTTTATAATTTTATTAGGCGAGAGAGGGACGAGTCTGCCCTTCTTCATTTAATTGCGTCAAAAGTTTTATTCAATGGCGTACCAGAAACCCAAAACTCTTTTACTCGCCATCGAAGTTAAGAGCTTAATCTTTGAAGAACAGATTAAGAAGAAAGATTACGTAAGCTTAATCCATGTAATGAATAGGTGAAATATGCTGGAGAGATTTGGCTGATGCCTCGAAAGATTATCGGACATGGAACATGGTATGACAAAATGGCTCTTGAGGTAATACAAAAAGAGAAAAAGCTCAAAAGAGGATTGAGTCCACTTAGGACTGAGAGCGGAATTGGCGCTTCAGGAATTCCTCATATCGGTAGTCTTGCAGACGCCACCCGATCCCACGCGGTTTCTCTGGCTATAGAAAATCAGGGAATTTCATCAGAGCTGATAGCCTTTTCAGACGATAAAGACGGTTTACGAAAGGTTCCAGTAGGCTTTCCTTCTGACTTAAAGAAATACCTTGGCTATCCAGTCACCTCAATCCCCGATCCCTTCGGAAGTTGTCATAAGAGCTTTGGAGAACATGTTACCTCTCTCCTCTTGGATGCTTTAGATACTTGTAATATCCGGTTTCGCTTCATATCTGGCGCCGACATCTATCGGCGGGGCTTGTTGAACGAGCAGATTGAAGTGTTATTAAAGAATTCGAGAAGGGTTGGTGAAATCGTTAAAGAAGAAGTGGGACAAGAAAAGTATCTAGAAGCACTTCCCTACTTCCCAGTCTGCCAAAAATGTGGTCGAATATATACGACTAAAGCCTACGAGTTTCTCCCAAAAGAGAGCACAATCCTGTACGTCTGCGAAGGAATGGATATTGGGGGAAGCTGGATAGAGGGTTGTGGTCATAGGGGTGAAGTCGATTATCGATTGGGAGAAGGAAAGCTGAGTTGGAAAGCTGGAGAATTTGCAGCGCGGTGGGCTGCTCTAGGAATAAGCTTTGAAGCCTATGGTAAAGACATCGCTGACTCCGTTCGGGTGAACGATCGGATTTGTAGAGAAGTCTTGGGTTACGAGCCTCCTCTCCACGTTCAATACGAGGTTTTCTTAGATAAGAGTGGAAAGAAGATCTCGAAATCAACAGGAAATGTTTTCACTCCACAAATCTGGTTTCGATATGGCTCTCCACAATCCCTCCTATTACTCACATTGAAGCGTTTCACGGGAACTCGAACGCTTTCCGTCATCGATATACCCCAATATATGGACGAACTCGATGAGCTGGAGAACGAGTTTTTTAGAAAAAAGAGGACAACTGAGTTAACAGACAAGTCCAAGCTTGCGGGTCTTTACAGGTATTGCTGGGGACTCAACCCTCCTGAAGGCCCAGATGTCCACATCCCCTACAACCTACTCGTTCGCTTAGCGAAGGTAGCGCCTAAAGATTCCGAGATGAGTTTCATCAAAGAAAAACTCCTCTCCTACGGGTACTCAGCGGACGTAAAGACGGTGGAGTCCCGAATATGTTACGCATTGAATTGGGTTAAAGACTTCGAGGAAGTCGAAGGGAGAAAAATAACCTTGAGTGAAGTAGAGATAAAAGCTGTAGCTGAATTCATAAACATCTTGGAACGCGAAGAGGATGTCGATGCAGTGCAGGGAGCGATCTTCCAAACAGCCAGGAAATACAAGTTAAAACCAAGGAAGTTCTTCGAAATTCTATATACCGCTTTACTAGGTGTTCCTCGAGGCCCCCGATTAGGACCGTACGTCGTTGATGTGGGCAAACAGAACGTGATTAAGGCGTTAAAGAAATTTATCTAACCGATAAAAACGTGGCTCTCAGCTCATTTTTTCGAGGTAATCTTCTCGAGGTGGGCTGAAGACGTCTAAGAACAAACCCTTCTCAGTTCCAGTGACCTTAACACCGTGTTTCTCATTCGATGGTATAAAATAGGCCATTCCCTCTCGCACAACCACGCTCTTCCCTGCTCCTCGGAACTCCGCTTCTCCCCTTAAACAGATGCCCATTTGCTCATGAGGGTGACTGTGCACCGGAACCAATTCTCCCACTTCAATCTCGACGAGGAAGAACATGAGTCGTTCGCTCCACAACAAAATCTTCCCCGTGACGCCCTTAAAGAAGGGGATTTCTGAACCCTCTTTTATTTCAACAACTTTCAAAATCAACACGCCTCAACTGTTTCGTTGCTTTGGTCCTATAACGGTTTTGCGAATTCATGGAACACTGTTACCTGGTTTTTTTGTTTCTTGATATGACTTTCGTGAGCCAACCGATTACTTCTCTTGGGTCATCACATCTTATTTTTACTTGTATCGGACCGAGAGGTGATTCACCGAATGAGTTACAAAAGGAAATATGTTGTGCGTAAGCAACCTGTTTATTCAAGTAAAACGTAATGTAGTTTCCCTGAGTTCCTCTCCGAAAAACCCTTCGAGCCGCAGCTAAGATCCTCTCTTGTCTGAGGCTACTGTAAAATTCGGATAAGCCATGTATTCCTTCCGTCGTCGCGACGAGAAGACTCTTCCGTCCACCCAATCTGACGTCAATGGAAGCCGTTGGGAAGATGTTTATGATAGCCTTCTTAACCTTTTCTAAGTTCTCAGTGGGATTCACTTCCGCTTCCACAACGACTTGAATGTCATTCACGTAGATATTCCTCAAAAAACGTCCTCACTCTTTTCTTGAACTGCATCAATGTCCCTTCGCCATTGATTATGTGGTCTGCCATGGCGATCGCTGATCCAAGTCCAACCATGAGTTCTCTTTCATCACGTACTGTAAAAGCATGTCGGTTCATAGAATCATCGCTTCGTCCTCGCTTAAAGATCCGTTGAAACCTCGTCTTTGGAGAGGCATGGATGGATAACAGTTCGAAGGTTGGATAATGCTTGCGAAATTCTTCAACCTCCGCTAGACTCCTCACGCCTTCGATAATAATTGGATTGCCATTACTTGTTGCAAGCTTTGCGATGGACCGTTTAGCCACAACTGCTGGACCCTCTTCTTCCCGCATCTCAATCATTACACGCCCCAAATTTATTGGCGTCAATTTCAGCCCTCTCCTAGCCGTCTCATCTCGAACCGCATCGCCCATTACGATGATGGAAAAACCCAGGGTCTTACCTACTTTTGCAGCAACGCTCTTCCCTGAACCCGGCATCCCAACGATACCTAGAATCTTTAATTTTGTCATTTAATCGCCTTTTACCGTTCCAGCGAAGTTTACAACAAACAT
>JAZFSF010000106.1:0-8508 GCA_036446055.1 Bathyarchaeia archaeon
TCTTGACAAGTTCAGAGAAAACCTATATCTTGGACAGGAAATAGTCAAAGTCTTCAAGGGGAAGCATGCAATAGCCTCTGCCTTTATAAAAATCGCAGAGGAAGAAGGCTTCGAACTCATTCCAACGGTTTGGGCCAGTGCAACGCCAAGTGGATTAGTGACGGATGAAGCCTTCAACCATCTTCTCTCCAAAATGATAGAGCCGATAGCGTCTGCTGAAAAAGTCGACGGTGTCCTGCTTCACCTCCATGGAGCCATGGTCACTCAAAGCATTGACGACCCGGAAGGCGAGATTCTTGAAGCGGTTAGGGACGTAGTTGGTCGCGAGGTTCCAATCATTTCAACACTAGACCTTCACGCTAATATTGTTGAGAGGATGGTTAGGGAGGCCGATGTCCTCGTAGGGTATGATACCTATCCCCATGTTGACAGATTCGATCGAGGAATTGAAGCAGCTAGGTTAATGGTGGAAATTTTTAGGGGCTGCTTGAAACCCACCATGGCGATGAAGAAACCTCCCATGATTGTTTCACCTCAAAGGCAGAAGACGAACTACTATCCCATGAATGCCTTGATTAACTTAGCCCACAAAATGGAGGCAGACGAAAAAATCGTTAACGTAACCGTTTCTGGAGGATATCCCTTTGCAGACCTAGAATTCACTGGGATGACGATGGTTGTGACAACGAATAATGACCAAGTCATCGCACAAGAAAAGGCTGATCAACTAGCTGAGTTAGCATGGAAAATTAGGCGAGATTTCCTAGCAACTGTTGTTCCCTCAAAGGAAGCCGTAGCAGAAGCAAAGGCGACTCAAGGAGGCCCTGTTGTCCTAGCCGATCATGCAGACAATCCTGGAGGCGGAGCCCCATGTGATGGCACCATTCTTCTACAGACGTTGCTGGAGATGGGGGTGGAAAACGCGGTTCTAGCGGTGATTGCTGACCCCGAGGCTGTGACTAAGCTGGTTAAGACCGGAGTGGGTAAGACTTTAACCCTCAAGCTTGGCGGTAGAACCGATGCGTTGCATGGCTCTCCAATAAACGTTACTGGAACCATTAAATTAATTTCTGACGGAAAATTTTTACCCTTAGGGCCGATGTCGTCGGGCTTGGAGAGTAATATGGGTCGGACGGTTGTTTTCACCTGTGGAGGCATTGACATAATCGTTACCGAAAAACGTATCCAACCCACAGACCTTGAGCTGTATAGAAGCTTGGGCATAGAACCTACGAGGAAAAAAATCATCGTCGTCAAATCAGCGGTTCATTTTAGGGCCTCTCACGAGCCCATCGCAAAGAAGATCATTGAAGTTGACACTCCAGGAATTCACAGCTCGCGATTATCCGCCTTTAAATACAAAAAGCTTCGGCGCCCCATCTTCCCATTGGACGTGGAAATGCTTGGAATAGCGGAATTGAAGAAAAATTTCACGGATTAACCGCAGTTCCTTTGATTAACACCCTACTCACTTCAATTCTAAATCGTGTTAACTCTCCTTCGCAGTGAAGGGTATATAAACGCGTTACTTGTGAATGGACGGAGGAAAGGGGTTAACTTGGCTTGATAAGAATAGGACATAGATGTGTAGTCCTTTAAGACGTACAGGCTTCACTTATGAAGGTTTTTTACTTTCGAAAAGAAGGTTTTTAATAAAGTCAGTTCAACCATAAGACACGATTCGAAACGTCATTTGAAGGTTGACGGAATGGCCTTTGTTCGACAGGAAGTGGGGTTGTGGGCGGAAAAGTATCGTCCGAGAACCCTCGATGACATCATAAATCAAAAGGAGATTGTTAACCGGATTAAAGGTTTCGTGAAAGCTCGGGCCATGCCCCACTGTCTCTTCGCGGGACCTGCAGGTACGGGTAAAACGACTACGGCTCTCTGCTTGGCCCATGACCTTTTCGGTGCGCGCTTCGCGGACTCCTTCTTCGAGTTAAATGCGAGTGACGAGAGAGGAATCAACGTCGTCCGGGAGCGGGTGAAGACCTTTGCTAGGACCCGGAGCCTCGGGGAGGCCCCCTTTAAGATTCTGGTTTTGGATGAGGCTGACAACATGACTTCAGACGCGCAGCAAGCTTTGAGACGGACAATGGAACGGTATACGGAGACCTGCCGGTTCATTCTGATCTGTAACTATTCCAGTCGGATCATAGAACCCATACAGTCTCGCTGTGCTCCATTTCGGTTTTCTCCACTCAACGATGATGACATTCGGGAACGCCTCTTCCATATCGCTCGAATGGAGGGAGTAGTCTTAGCCGAGGACGGTGCTTACGCCATTTTGGAGGTGTGTAGAGGCGACCTTCGAAAGGCTTATAACACGTTGCAGGCCGCGGCTTCGTTTGGTGGCGAGGTGGGTGAGGACACAATCTACACGGTTGTAGGTCGTGTGCACCCCAAGGAGGTGCAGGACATGCTTACTCTCGCATTCAAAGGCGATTTCGTAGCGGCAAGAGATCGGCTGAGACAGGTCCTCATCGAATACGGGCTTTCCGCAACCGACATCATACGGTACGTACACTCCGAGCTTTTCCGCTTCAAGATACCTGAGCGTTGGAAGGCTCTTCTAGCAGACGCCATCGGCGAGGTGGACTTCAGGATCTCCCAAGGCGCCAACGATGAAGTCCAATTCAGTGCGTTGCTTGCCAAGTTTGCCTTAGCAGGAGAAGACATACGACGCAAATAATTTCCATCGTTTTTACTGAAACACAAGCAATTGTTGATACTTCCTTTAGCGGTTATGCTAATTTGGTCTTGAAAAACAACTGTTCGTAATTCCTTTATGAATGCAGGTACAACCACTCATCATTTTATTGCTAAAGATGGAAAAGAAGTCTTCTCCGACCACCCCGATGGGAGAATTTAGATGATTTATTTTCCTTCATTAATTCTCTGGTTGAAAAAGGAGCCAAAATCATTAGAAACCAAGAAGTCCCTAAAGACGAAGAAATCTATTGGTTGGGATGTAAATTAGCAGATATAGCGAAAGACAAGGTCTTTTGATTGGTAACCGAAGTTGATGGTAAAGTAATAGCTAACTCTGAATTGAGGGCTGGGACGGGATATTCACAGCACGTAGAGGAAATCGGTTTCGGTGTGAAGAGAGGTTATCGAGATGTTGGCGTTGGCACCGAACTAATGAACGCTTTAATTTCTCATGAGAAGACGATGGAGCTTGAACTCCTAATACCCACCACGTTTTCATCAAATACGAGAGCTATCCACGTATTTGAACGGATAAGTTATGAAGAAACGGGACGCATCCTCCCATGCTTATTCAAGAATAAAACATATCTGGGTACCATGATCATGACTAAAAATTATGAAACTAACGGAAGATTGCGTTGAAAACGAACGACTTGGCTTTCATCTGGAACGATTTTGAACAATCCTAACGACAGGATGCACTCTACCTAGCCGAATCTGTATAAAATAAATGGGGTGGGTTCTGCATGAGCCTGTGGCTGTGAGGCGCATGTATTATGGTCGTGGCAATCTTTTTTGAATTGGTTTTGCTAGGATCTCCTGTACATCCAAATCGAAGAGACTTGTTGTGTTCGCGGATTTGATTACTATAGCGGTATCAGCGCCTCGGCCTTGACCCGCCACCGCTATCACGTTCTCTCCAATCGGGATGGCTCCTGCATCGGCTGCCATGAGCGTGATTTCGAAGCAGACTTTCATGCCTGCACAGAAGAGTCGAAGCAAATTTGCAATGAGGTCGCCCGTTGACGGTACGTATGCAGGCCAGTAGGGTTCAGGTCGTTTGTCTCTGGGCGGAGATTTCCGTAGACTATTCCCCACGCCTCCGAAGGCGTGGGTGCAGGTGACAATCCTCACCCCGAGTGACTTCATTTTCTTCTCGTTTTCCTCAAGTAGTTCTGGACCACGTGGACCGATTTGATGGGTTACGACAACGACATTTATTCCAGAGTCCTTAAATACTTCCCCGGCCTTGACCCCGCTTCCGCCTCGGGTTGAGGCTACGACTATGTGTTTTATGCCTTTTTCAAGTGCTTTCTCCTTCACAAGCGCTAAGAGAACGTCCGAATTTTCGGGCTTCGCTTCCTTGAAGTAGAAGATTTTACTTTCCAATGTGTAATCTCCAATTACTGTCTTTCTGGATATTATTTGATGTTCTTGATTATAAATAAATTGTTAGTAAGAGATTATTTAGTCGTTATCACTCCACCTTTAAATGTGTAAAAACTTCGATTAAGCCTGTATTCGTGGGCGATGGTTTAAGAATTCATGAAGGTTAGGATTTCGTTTCTCTTTTGATTTTCTCGTTCGACCTAGTTTGTCTGTCAGACATAGCCTGGACGATGAGTTAGCTGCTTAACTTAGTGCTGCTATAGACTTCTGGAGATTTAAATAGCCTATATTGTAATCCCAAACCCATCAATGTAGCATTAAATGAACTATGTCTCACATAGAATGAGTGTAAGAGAAGCATGTTATGAACAAGGTGAAGGTGGCACTCCGATAGATGATGGAATGAATCGACATCATCGTGACGATAGTGAAGGTGCCTCGATAAGCGATTTAATAACTTCTTGAAAATCGATTATTTCATGATGGGGGACCTTCTCCCTTTTGCACAGTTTCGCTAACTTCGAATCCTTGATTACAAATAAAAAATCGGCATGCTTGAATGCGTTAAAATCGGACAGTCCATCGCCAACGTAGATGGTTTTGAACCCCTGTTTGTTATATTGTTTAATCAAATCTTCTTTAAAATCGAGAGACGTATAATCGACGAGTTCGGGGAACGACAGTTCGATGCCGTCTAATGTGATTATGGATGTCGCCGAATACACTCTTACCAGCTTTTCTAAGCCCTTCAATCTCAGAAAATGTTTTATGACAAAGTCTAAACCGCCACTAACGACGATAAAACGTATTCCTTGGGTGACACAATGATTCACCAGCTCCGTAAAATGTGGCCTGAATGACGTGATTTTTTCTAACGCATTTAACGCTTCTTCTTCCGAAAGGTTTAACATGGAAAGCTGTGCTCGCGTACACTCTTCAAGAGTGATTTTTCCTGTCTCTAAAAAAGCATTAAATGCTCTCCAGTCTTCCTTAACAAACGTGTCTAAAAGAAATTCACAGGTATCTATCGTCACTATGGTTCCATCAAAATCACATAAAAGAACCCGCTTCAACAGCTTTTATTCCTCCTCACACGTTGAGACTACTCGTATCTGAACACAGAACGATTCATAAATATTAACTCTACATGTCTTGAACAGTATTATACACAATGAGCTAACTTGAAATATTTTGAGAATTATCTGTCAGGAAGGTCTAGTTAGCTTGTAATAAATGTGTACGTATATCGATGATATTTTAGAATTTACATTTAGGGCCTTAGCATTTACGTTTTTTAGGCGTTTTCATATAGAGAACTGTTAATTCAAAACAATTAGCTACCCTACTTTGGCTTAAGCTAACTTTTCAAGAGAGTTAACTAGTACGTAGATGTTTTCTGTGGTAGGATACCTAAACACGGTCTTATGAGCGATCAAAGCGAAAATTGTTCTGAAGGACGATTAGATATAGCTTGGCAAACATCTGACAGGATCCCTGAAAACCATGATAAGAAATATTCTTACATATCATGACAATTATAAGCAAATATCTTGGAAAATTGAGATAACTCTTATCTATTTTATTTGACGGTTTTATTTAAGAGGAACATTTAGAGGTGAAATGATTGAGGAGACGCGGATTCAGGAGAGGTGCTATGGGGCGAGGTATGCGGGGCAGGTTCAGAGGCGGTCCAATGAGGCGGGGTGGATTCAGAGGGGGGTTCAGACGTCCTTATGGACGATTCTGGGGTAGACCCTACAGATCGTTTATGTGGTGGCGACCATTTAGGTGGTATCCAATCTGGTGGCGACCATTATACTGGATGCCGTGGACTATGATGATGGGTGGATTCATGTATCTTCTCTATGATTCAATGGCGTACAAACTGTATGATGACGATGTGGGGCGGATAGAACGAGAAACAGGAAAACCTGCGAGAGACCTAAGTGAGGAAGAACTCGTTGCAGCTATGAAGCGACTGGGTATACAGAAACTTGAGGTCACTTCAGAGGACAGGGACGTCATCTCAAAATCAGAAAAACCTGTACAAGACCTTAGTGAGAAGGATATATTGGCTGCCATGAAGCGACTGGGTATACAGAAACTTGAACTCACTGAAGAGAATACCAGAGTAATCTCGCAATCAACGATGAAAGGCACTAGATACTGCATTTATTGTGGAAACAAACAGTCTCCTGCAGCAGCATATTGCGAGCGATGCGGTAAAAAGATAGCTAGCTAAATTCCTTTGTCAAACCCGTTTTGTGCTTAGGTTTAAAGATAAAACTTATTGAGGATGAGACGTTAATTATCTAATCTCGATGAACGACGGAGAGTAAGAGTGGCTCCATATTCTTCGAGCTCTTCGATAAGGTCCAGCGATATTGTGGACTCTTGTTCTTGATTCTGAACTTATCCGAAAAATTCTAGTTAACTTTTAAAAGCTGAGACAGACCGAGGTCAAATGGTTATCTCCCGAAAAATGTATATGCCCAGTAACTCAGAGGTTGAATAAAATGGCGGGGTGAAAAGGGAATTATACGCTCTGATTTCGCTGAGCATGAGCCTCCAAGAGAAAAACAAAACAAAGAAGGTCTAACGGAAAACCATACCTTTCTATCAACTCAAGAAATACTCCAGATCTCTAGGGACGCCCGTAGCTGTTTCTCTTTCTGTTAATCCAATAGCAATAAAATAGATTTCCATCAGCTTAATGTGGTTTGAAGGCGTTTTTTCTCCGTCATTTCTTGAGCTAAAGGTTTTCAAATGGAGCAGCAATGTTCACAGTAGTAAATGAATCTGATTATGGTATCATTCCTTTATGAGCAGTTTCATATCGAACTCACTTAGCGGGACACCATGAAAGGGCTCTAACAGACTCCGTGGAACAAGTAGTTCTCACTCGATTTGAGACATTCCTTTCCGATGTTGGGTGATCAAAGCTTTTCAATTTGCATTAGAAAAAACCTATATAACGGAAATCCTTAAACCTCTTTGTCGCCACAGCTAACAAATTGTTTTTTGTATAGCATATGGTACTACAACTGTTAGGATATGTGGGTTGATGGCTCTTCCCTGGACTGAGAAATATAAACCGACGAATGCTAAGGGGTTCGTGGATAATGGCAAGGCTTTTCGTCAAGTAGATGACTGGTTGATCTCGTGGACGAAGGGTAAACCGCGGAAGAAGGTGGCTTTTCTTCATGGGCCACCAGGCGTTGGGAAGACGGTTTGCGTTGAGGTCTTAGCTAAGACCCATGACTTTGATTTAATCTCCTTGGACGCCAGTAACTGGCGGACGAAAAACGCTATTGAACGAATTGTTGGAGCTGCTTCTAGGCAACGACCCCTCTTCGGTGCAAAGGAACGATTGATTGTTCTGGATGAGTTGGAGGGCATGAGTGGCTCTCAAGACCGGGGGGGTCTAAGTACTATCGCTCGCCTAACAAAGACAACGGGGTGCCCCATGGTCTTGATTGCTAATGACGTTTGGAACCCCCGATTTTCTAGCCTCAGAAACAGCTGCATCGTGATAAAGTTTCAGCGTGTCCCCGTTCGAAGCATCGTCGCCCATCTACGTCGCATCTGCGTTAAGGAAGAACTTTTAGCTGAGGAGGAAGCCTTACGTCTCATAGCAGATAGGGCTAAAGGCGATTTACGATCCGCGATAACGGACCTCCAAGCCTTATCCCAAGGCAAATCTTTCTTGGCGTATGAAGACGTTCACTGGCTTGGTACCCGAGATCGCAAAGAAGCCATCTTCGCCGTTTTAGGTCGCGTCTTTAAAGCTGAAACTTGCTGGGAGGCGAGGAAGGCGGTGGAAGTCGCGGACGTCAATTACGAGATGTTATTTGAGTGGATTTACGAGAATACGCCTCACCAATTATCAAACATTCATGATTTAAACGATGCTTTGAACGCTTTGTCCAGAGCCGACATTTACTTCCGTCGTATTCGGACCTTTCAAGCATGGAAGCTTTTGAAATACGCCTTCGATCAGATGACTGCCGGCGTTGCCATGGCAAGGAAAAAGTCACCACGTAGATGGGTTTCTTTTAAGTTTCCCCAACGCATTTCGGTGATGTCTAGGACGCGGCGGAAGAGACAGCTCCGAAAGGAGCTTGGACTCAAGTTGGGGACCACACTTCACATGAGCGTTGACGCCGTTGTTCGGGACGTCCTCCCCTATCTGCGAATACTGTTCGCGAATGACGATGCCGCGGCAACGAAGATGATGGAAGCCTTTGATCTCAACGAAACGCTAATCGCTTCTTTACGCGATTCAAGCGGATAAACAGTTGTTACCCTGTCATTACAGCCTGACAGTGACGCCGTGATTAGCTAAGTACTCCTTAACTTGATGGATGGTGTACGCACCGTAGTGGAAGATGCTGGCAGCGAGGACAG
>JAZFSF010000107.1:0-2020 GCA_036446055.1 Bathyarchaeia archaeon
TTGACGACGACGTGTATGACGAGCTCTCTATCAAGGTGGCTGAGTCGGTGGGGCTGAAGATCACAGGGCTTGACATCCTTCCTGGTGAGGACGGTGAACCAATAGTAATAGAGGCAAACTGTTATCCTGGGTACAATGCGTTAATGGCAACAACGGGTATCCAGATACATGAGCTGATAGTGGACTATTTTTCAAAAATACTTCGAGTATAGATGATGTTTGATATGCTACTGTTATCTGCAAAGGAAATAGGTTAGTAAAGTCTTGCGAGGTCTAACTTCACGCATAAGCAAGAATGTTTCATTGATTTGATAATGAATCTTCAGCTTTGGAAAGTAGTATTAGAGCTTCTTCGATCTGTGTGACTCTTTCAAATTGTTTCTTTTTCTCTTCACTTAGCTGTTTTCGTTGATTTTGGATCATTTTTTGCACCGATTCAGGCGCGGGACCCCCGGTCACTTTTCTTCTCTTAACGTTCAGAACCGGGTCTATGGCTTGTTTGAGTAAATCGTTTGTGATTGTAAGAGGTCGTTTAAGAACTTGTTCAGCGGCATGAGCGATCATCTCCGGTGAGATATCCTCGGCTTTTTTACCCTCTTTCAATGCTTCTATGGTTACATATACTATGATGTCATGGGCTTGACGGAAGGACAAATCATGGATCCTTACCAATGTATCAGCGAGGTCTGTCATGGTGGAGAATCCCTCTCTCAGTCTCTGCCTCATGTTATCCTTCACCGGTACCAGTGTCTGAACTACTCCAGACATCACATTTGTACTTCCCACTACAGTGTCTATGATCACTGGCTCCAACATTGTCCTATCAACAATGTTGGTATATGAGGTCCCCTTCATAGAGGTGAAAACCGAAACCATCGCCCCTATGCACTCGGCGGTGTAACTTTTTACCTTTTCCAGTATCAATGGATTCTTTTTCTGGGGCATAATACTACTTGTGCCAGCATACGCTTCATTCAAGTCAATAAGTTTGAACTCGTCTGAAGACCAGATCTGAAGGTCCTCTGCTAACCTGCTCAGATTGGACATGTGAATGGCGAGGGCTGCCGATAACTCCATATAATAGTCTATGGTTGCGACACCATCGTGACTATTCTCCAGGAGACCATCAAAACCTAGAAGCTCCATGGTTCGATGCCTATTTACTGGCCAACCTGTGCCTGCAAAGGCTGCAGAACCAAGTGGACTGATATTCGTTCTTTTGTAAACATCTTCAAGTCGCTGCACCGATCGGCCTGCAGCCTCGACGTGCCCCATGAGATAATGGGCTAAGGATATAGGTTGAGCCTGCCTCCAATGGGTATATCCAGGCATTATTGTGTCAAGGTTCTCTTCAGCGGATAACAAAAGTCTCTCTCTAAACTTGATGATGGATTCAATTACTCGATTAACCTGGTCCCGGTAATAGATCCTTCTCTGGGTATGTCCTAAATCGTTTCGACTTCTGCCGATATGCATTTTTCCGCCAATATCTCCTATCTCATTGATTAGAGCGGTCTCAGTAGACATGTATTCAACAAGTTTAGGGTTATTCTTTGCATACTTCTCAACCTTTTTTATGCCTTTGATAATCTGGTTAGCATTTTCTTTTGAGATGATTTCTTCCTCTGCAAGCATCAATGTATGGGCTCGGTGGTTAAGGAACTGCCAATATTAAGAAGCACTTTCAAAGGAGTGGGGATTAGACCTCCATTGGTTTAATTCAACTATAGAGGAAGCACTAGATTTACTTGCTCTTCCAAATCGTTCCCAGTCCTCAGATTTAATATTAGCCATTAGAATTCAATGAATAGAATACGAATGCAATTATTAAAACCATTTTTCCCAGTGTTTAGCAACACGCTTGCGCGCGTTAATTATGGATCAAGTTCTAAGGCTGTATCGCACAGTTCTGAATCAATACATAAGCAAAGTCGACCCCATTTCAGGATGAAGATTGTTTTGTTTCTTAAATTATATTTATGTTTAAATCACAAAGAAACCTTGTGAGATTGATAAAACA
>JAZFSF010000108.1:0-2650 GCA_036446055.1 Bathyarchaeia archaeon
GTAAATTTGATGCAAACGGTGAACCCTGCGCTTTACGGCACTGGGAACAATGACAAAAGACTACTGGGCCTAGCTCGCAAGTAACTTCGTATTTTACAGAACCACACAAACAGCTTCCTTTGTACATTTAAACCTCCATATTTACCTGCGTTATAGCCATAATCCTTCAGCATTGGCGGAACAGCAGAGAGATCTCGTTGCCGCGGATCATAACGCCTCTTTATCGCCGGGGGTGCAATGTGTCAAGAAACTTTCAGGTAGAGCTCAATTAAAGCGTCAATTAATTGCGTCTTGGGGGTCCTGTGTCGAGCAAATCCGTGCCCAGAGCGAGTTTAGGCCAAATCGGAATTGACAATTTTGTGCTCTCTCACTTGCCGGTGGAATAGAGACAGGCGTGTTTGAGGCTGGGTTAGCTCTGACCTTCTCTTTTATGGCGAAGCGCCCGCTCAAGGGCGGGTTGCATTTTCATAGCTTCGAGCTCGCTTATGGCAAAGTCGAGGTGGGCTTGGGCCTCTGATCGAAGAGCGGCGGAGTGCGATCCTCTGGCATCTTTTGCCTCGGACAACAATAGTTTCGCAAGTTCAAAACGTATGAGAGCTACTTCGGGTCGATACTGGATCTTCGTTGTCCAGTCCAGTGCTCGATCGTAGTTGGCTCGTGCTGCTGTCCGGTCCCCCCGCAATACCGCGGCCCTTCCCAGGTTGCGACCCACGTTGACACAAAACACCACCAGCACACGGACAAAAGGCGGACCCTCGGTGGAGAGATCCTATCCTAGTTTGACAAAGTTCTTTTTCTTCAAATAGTATCTCTTATTCCTGCAAGATACCTAAGAGCAAAAGGAGGAAGACACCATGAGTGAACCAAGCATGATGGACAGGGTATTCAATTACGTGACGTTAAACTTTGTGGAAAAAGGACGAGCCCCCTATTTTCTGGACATCGCCAAGGAATTTTCTGTCCCACCGGAAGATGGGAAGAAGTTACTCCACGAGTTGATGGCAACGGGCGTTCCCGCTTGGCTGTTTCCCGGTACCGATGACATTGTATCCTTTGCCCCATTTCACAACTTACCTAATCAATATCGTATTTCGGTTGAGGGGGAGCAGAAATGGTATGCTCAGTGAGGGTTTGAATCGCTGGCAGTCTGCTGGCTATTTCCTGGGAAGCCAGTAACCACTAATTCAATGTGCTTGGATTGCGGTGAACCCATGACTGTGACTGTAAAAGACGGGGTGATTGAGAGAGCAGTACCGAAAGAAATATTCTATTATGTAGATCTTCCCACTAAGGATTGGAGAAAAAACCTACCATACAGTTGAAGTCGTATGAATCTCTTCCGGTCGGAAGAGCATGCAAGGAACTGGTCTGGATTTAAGCTTGAATCAGAAGGAGGCCTCTTGCCGTTAGAAGTTGTGAACGAAATGCACCAAGGCCCCCGACACCGAGAGCGCCTGAACCCTTGTTATGTTAGTAATCTCAAGGAATATACCTTGGAGTATGTTGATAGGATCAAAAGGATTACTAATGATCATCCCTTTTGGCGGAGAGAAGATCTTAAGTGAAGACCAATCTCGACTAAAAACAGGCCCATTGAACTCCAACATGCAATTCAATAGCTCTTTAATTGAGTCCTGGGAGGTCCAGGACCATCACAACCGCTTCCAGTCTGCGTTTGCGGCCAACAAGAACATGCCTTTTTAGGGTTTCCCATTTTACAGTCTTAAAAACACCATACAGAGGACTCCATTAATGCGTCGATTAATTGCGTCCTGTGATGAAATTAGCATGTAAGTGCCTGCCAATACGTCGCTTTCTAGCCTATTGACACCCTCCACAGACTCTACTAGAAAGGCACGTTACGAAGTAAGTAACAGCCTCCCCCATCATTGTTAAGCCTTCTTTGTTATTTGAGGCCAAACAGAGGAACGGGAAACCGTTCCGAGGGGGGGGAAAGATGCAGAATTAGAGCCAACCGCGTCGAATCCCGCACCCTCGCTGCCTTGCGCGATGCGTTGCTACCCAAGCTCCTCTCTGGTGAGATTCGTGTCAAGGATGTATAAGACATTACAAGAGTCCTCAAGCGGCGAACAACAGAAGTCAAACCTGGGGAAACAGGTGAAATTACGCCAAGAAAACATTTTCCATGAGCCACTGAGGCATGCGGATTCTGACACACAGACCGAAGGGTGTCGACATTCGAACCCAGACAATTGTGCAAGCCACTCCCTGCCCAACATATGCGCATTTGTACGAAGAGACGGGATGTGCCTGAGGCCTCCCCGGTCGTGGCCGAAACGATACAAGTTGTTACTCATCAAGGGTTCCAAACAGACCAAGTAGATTGGTGATGAGGACTCTATTAAAGCGTCGATTAATTGCGTCACACGAAGGAATCCAGTCTCTGAGACACACTAAGTAGCCGCCGTTTTTAGTGAAAACACCCGCCCACACGGTCCCAAAAAGTGACCAAAAACCTGATACCGCCGTTTCGCTTGACAAGCATCCCATAAGCTAATAGATAGACTATCTCCATTAATAAGAGCCTCCCCCCATCAATAATAAGGCTTCTAGCGTCATGTGAGACCAGCGGAGGAAGAAATGCCAAGATTAGGCAAGAGCGGTGGTCTTCATTATGTGATAGGCCAAA
>JAZFSF010000109.1:0-2328 GCA_036446055.1 Bathyarchaeia archaeon
CTTCCCAAAGTTCTTTTTTTAATAAGTCTCGGACAGCTACACGAATAGCTGCGCTTCTACTTTGATACATTCTGGCTCTTAGCAACACATCTAGTCCTTTGACCTGCGTCTCTGGAATCTTCATTGAAATCAGCTTCAAACAATCACCTTGAATTCTCGTATAAGTCATTGTAGAACTTCTATTATTAGAATATGATTCAAGTTGATAAAAAAAGATTTTTATGTTTAATAATGTTTTTAAATGGGACTACGTACTTTGAAGCTAGTCGGAACATTTCAGAGTTAATGAATAATGATGTGTCCAACCAACAGGTTTGACGACAAAGCCAGAGTTAAATGCCCCTTTGACCCTAAGAAACTAATGTGTAAAAAAATCGCATGGTGGACCTGTCGCAACTATCAGCTTGAAGAAAAGCAGCGTCAAGCCGACGCAGCTAGTTGAAAGAAGTAGTTAAGCAGGTTAAAGCATTTAAAAATACACGTTGGGCATAGTTTTGTAAGATTTTACAGACTACATCTCAGAAAGACTAAAGAGAATCTAGCGCGCGCTTCATGACTGTAATCAATGTAATGTCTTTCTAAAATCCAAGATTTACCGGTAAAATCACGTCAAAATCCCATTCTGATATGATACAACTTCTGCTGCTTAAATAGGGGAATAACCAGTATCCTTCAACAAGCTAGAGAATTTAGGACAGAATTTTAGTCCCAAACCCAAACCCTAAATGCAAGTGTGAATTCAGGTAGATGGCTTTATTTGTTCTCTTTCACATTAAATATTTGTCGGGATGTTATTCAAATTGATTAAACTTAAGATTATTCATTGGTCTTATGGTGGATCGGTAGAAAAAATTATTACATTCAATAAAGTCGGTGAAAAATGGAAATCAACAGATGGAGATATTACTTTAGAGTTAATAGAAATAAACTAAAGCGCGCGCTCATCTCATTAGATTCATACTTAGACATTACTAATTTTGAGAGGAGGCGAGGCTTACGTTTCATTCACCGCCTCTATCACAGCAGAACGATAAATCTCCAATCCTTCATCGATCTCTTCTTTTGTTGTAGTGAGTGGTGGCGCCATGATGTGTATTATTGCATTCTTCATCCGTATTCTGGAAAGACCGACGATCAGCCCTTTATCAAACGCTTTTCTCTTGATTTTCACTCCAAGATCGGAATCAGGCTCCTTAGATTCCTTGTTCTTCACCACCTCGACTGCAAGGAGTAACCCCTTTCCCCGTGCATCATCCAATACGTTTAACTCCTCCGTCATATCTCTTAATGCCTTCAACATGTATTCACCCTGACACGCAGATTTCTCAACGAGACCATCTTCAATTATCACTCTCAAGTTTGCCAAGGCTGTGGCGCAGGAAAGGGGATGGTTCTGATAAGTAGAATAATAGTTACCTGTCTCATAGTCTTCCATAGCTAGGGCTATCTCGTCAGTGGTGAGGACTCCCGAGAGGGGGACATAACAAGAAGCTATTCCTTTAGCGATGGCCATAATGTCTGGAACGACACCATAATGCTCACAGCAAAACATTTTACCGGTTCTACCGAAGCCAGTAATGATCTCATCCATGATCAGCTGCACTCCATATTCATCACATGTTTTCCTGATAGCTTTCCAGTACTCGTTGGGTGGGATCACAACTCCGCCACCACCTATTATTGGCTCTCCGATAATAGCTGCGACTGTCTCAGGAGACTCGTAGATTAAGGCGTTCTCAAAAGCCCTGGCGCATTCGATGTTGCAGTCGGGGTACTCCTGCCCAAAGTCACATCTGTAACAATAAGGTGGGAGGATGCGAACAAAGCCATGAACCACAGGGTCATATGCCCTCTTGTAAAAGGCGCATCCGCTGGCTCCCATGGACCCTATTGTGTTCCCGTGGTATCCACCGTGCCTAGAAATAATTTTTAATCTACCGGTGTATCTTCTAGCCGTCTGCATAGCTAGTTCCGTTGCTTGAGAGCCGGTGCAGGTGAAGATGCTCCTAGAGAGGCCAGCGGGAGTGATCTCAGCCAGTAGTCGCGCAAGTCGTACAACTGGACGACTTAAGAAGGACCCTGTGATTGTTGAAATTCCACTCAACTGGTCCTTTATAGCCTCCTTTACCCTCTCTTGGCCATATCCTACGTTTATGGATGAAGCTCCAGACATGAAATCAAGGTACTTTCGTCCAGCTGTGTCAAGGAGTGTAACTCCTTTCCCTTTCACAAGGATGGTTGGCGTATATTCACGATAGTGTATGAGATGTCTTCTCCCCCAAGTTACCAGTTCATCTGTCTCGTTTTTCTCCAGAATATCGTTAATCT
>JAZFSF010000110.1:0-4776 GCA_036446055.1 Bathyarchaeia archaeon
TGTTTATCTGCGGTTTAAGAGATATGCAGCTCCCGCAATGATTAATACTCCAACAATGACTGCCGCGATGGGTCCTAGATAACGCCATATGCTTATATTTGCTAGCCAAGCCAACCCGATGATAAGCAAAATGATACCCAAAATTATTCCCACAATCGCGCCGCCATGGGGGATACCAAAACATCCATCTTTAAATTCTCTTTCCATTTGCTTTCCCCAATTGTCAGCACGCTTACCAATATCTTCTCCCCACGCATCTACTTTTTCATCCCATTTTTTCTCCTGTGAATTGTTCAGGTTTTCTCCACAATTAACACAGAAGGCAGCATCATCCGAATTTTTAACTCCACACCTAACACAATAAACCATAACAAGTATCACTTCATTTAACAATCAATATTTTAGCTAGCATGGTCAAATTTATAAGTTTACTGACTAACTTGACCCCCTAAACCTAAGTTACATATCCAGCACGTGTACTCTTATTCTGTCTCATGCATTTTGTTCTCTGGTACTAAGAATACGACTGCGACACTGGATATAATGACGGCGGAGAAGAATGTTACATATCTCATCCACGACAATGGCTGATTTTCAAAATATTACTTTTATCAATGCAAGGAACGCATCGTTAACCCCTTTAGTTATTACACTTCTTTGATTGTAATATTTTTTAAATTGGCGTTATTAAATAGCCTGAAAGCTAGTTAACCACAAACAAAATGGGTGAAGTTATATTCACCTATTTCGGTAATCGGTAACTTGTTTTTCCTTCATTCACATTCGTTTGGGGTAATGTCATGGTGAACTTGGCTCCTTTTTTTGGTTGGCCATTCTCCTTTATCGTCCAACCGTACGCTTCACACATCTTCCTGATCAGGTATAGACCGTACCCCGTGTACAAGCCGTAGCCTTGCTCGAAGATTTTTTCTTTCTCTGCTTGGGGTAAGCCCATACCATCATCCTCATAAACCAGATGTAATACATCTCCCAATTCTTCATGATACACTCTGATCTTTGTAACTTTTTCACCATGCTTCAACGAGTTATCAATCAGATTGTAGAAGAGACGGCTCAGTAGCGAATCAGCTAGCACTCTCAAGCCACCACAATCATTCACTACAGCTACCCTCAAGTCTGAAAACTGTTTACACGCCCCTTTAACAGCGTCCTCTACGCGCACGTATTCTAATGTTTCTATGCCCAACATCTCGTAGAATCTAGCGAATTCAAAAATTAGCTCCGCCTGCCCAACAGCTAATTCAATTTCACTTAAGTGTTTTAAGGCTTGGTGGTCCTCAGCAAGTTCTTGTTTAACCAAGTAAACGTTACCCCTGACCGTGGCGAGCTTGTTATTGACATCATGTCTTGTTAATCCACCTACAACCTCTAATTTTTCGTTCAATGACTCTAACCTCCTAAATGTCTTTTTACGCTCGGTGATGTCTCTGGCAACCAAGAATACTTCCTTTGGCTTTCCTTGTGCGTCTCTAAGTAATGTCCCGCTTGCTAGGGTAGTCATTCTTTTTCCCTTTTTTGTCAAAAAATCCAGTTCAAAATTGTTGATATTCCCTTCTCTCATGACCGTTCCGAAAGCCTTCAACGCCACAGAAACCTGGTCCCCTGGTTGAATTGTTGAGAAGGGCTTACCAATGATTTCGTCGACTTTAAAACCAATGACTCTCTCAAAAGCCTTGTTAACCATGACTATATTCCCGTTCAAATCTGCAATGCCCATGATATCGCTGGAGCTTTCAATCGCACCCCTAAACCTCTCTTCGGATTCCTTAAGTGTGGCTTCTGCTTTCTTGCGTTCAGTTATGTCGCTGATGAAGGCTTCTGCTTGTAGTACGTTGCCTTCCTTGTCCCTTTGGATTAAATTGCTGCAAAGGATGTGGATCGGGGAGCCATCCTTTTTTTAGCGATCATCTCGTAATTCTCGACATAACCCTTATCCTTTATTTCCTTGAACATTGTCTCCCTTATCTTTGGATTCAGATATAATTCGACGGCGGGAATGCCCACCAGTTCCTCAGGGCTATCATAACCCAACATTGTTGAGGCTGCACTATTCATCCTCGTTATCTTGCCTTCAGGACCAGAAATTATTATTCCTTCTCTAGAGGACTCAAACAGGTTTCTAAATCTCTCCTCAGACTCCTGTAACGCCTCTTCTGATTTCTTACGTTCCGTGATGTCTCTCATAATTGCCTGAATACCCACTATCTTGTTTTTCTCTTTCATCAAACTCATACGGACATCGCCAAAAGCTTGAGAACCATCCTTGCGACGATAAACAACCTCAAATGGCTTTGGTACTTTTCCTCTTATAGTAAAAGTAAGCATTTTTAGGTATCTGGGAATATCCCTCGCACGGAGAACTCCTGCCTTTGAAAAGTGTTTGCCCAGGAGTTCATCTTTTGAATAACCTGACAGTCTCATTGAAGCCGTGTTGCATGATGTGATAACACCTTTTAGGTTGAAGGTCATTATGCTATCGGGAGCCAGCTCAACAATATTTCTATAATTTTCCTCAGATTCTTTCAAAGTCTCTTCAATTTTCTCGCGTTCCGAGACATCTTTAAAAACCGATTGTATGCCCACAACATTATTTCCTATAGTTATGGGTGAACTGCTATACTCTACAGCTCTCTTTCCCGTTGGAGTGTTAATTTCGATTTTGCCTTCAACTGTTTTATCTTGAGCTAGCTGGATAATATCTTTGAGTAGTTTTGGCCAGTATCTTCTGGGAACAAATCTGCGCATATTCTTTCCTATAATTTCGTTTTTTTGAAAGCCGTATTCTTCAACCGCTTTGTTAATGGCGGAAATGTTTCCCTTTAAATCAAGCGTGATGGCTGCGTCCCCTGCATTCTCGAACAAGCTCCTATACTTTGCTTCAGAATCCTTCAATGCTTCTTCTGCTCTACGTTTTTCAACTACTTGACGTATACCGTGTGCAAGTTCACCGTAAACCGTTTCTGGGTCACCCAACTTGTTGAAGTATTGGTTAGCACCAAAATTCAACGCTTGAATGGCTAAGGATTCTCTACCCTTCCCCGTGAATAGGACGAAGGGAACGTTGTTCCCACTGGCTCTAAGTTCTTTAAGAAAATCCAGACCGCTTTTTCCAGGCATCTGATAGTCCGAAACGATTACATCGTAATCTGTTCTCTTCATTTTATCCATGGCTTCGTCAACAGACAAAGCAGTGTCCACTTTAAATGCATCAAGCACTTCCAAGATCCGTTTCGTGATTTTCAAAAAGTCAGAGTCGTCATCCACATTCAAAACCTGTATTGGCGTCTCTGTTAGTTTTATACTGTTTTCTTTTGATGTTTCAACCATGGATTCAGTCATACCCTCAAACCTCCTTCACCCATACAAACGATTGTGTTTGTAAAACTTGTTTGAAATATACAAGGAAAATCAAATCTCCATTTTCAGTCGATGCTCTAACCTGAGATAACCATCATGTTCTTTTTAGTTAGATGCTTTAATTCAGTGTATGTGTGGTTATATCTGTAAATACTGTAACCGTTTTGCTTGCTTTAAGAGTGACATCCCTTCGAAGGATTTGAGTGGAGGAAACTTTAATTTTCAGTCATAAGGGTAAACGCACATATCTTCTGGCCAGAACGTGCATTTAACACTGTTAAGATGTTTAAGTGAAATTGAGTAATCTGAAATATTATTTTAGATCCTGAACCATTTTTTAATTATCAAAAATTAAACGTTTTTGAAGCCTTTTGGATGTCATTATCCTTAACGGTTTTTCTTTTGACGTACCTTGCTAAATCCTAAGTCTCCTTTGAGGTGTTGGCGTCTAACTTCTCAGGGAGTTTCCCCAATTCTAAAATTGTTAGCTAGTTCTGAACGCATTAACTTGCCCAATTAACAGCTCGCTCAACTAGTTGCAGAAATAGGGGATTCAGGAAGGTTCTGAAGTCATGCCCTGGAGCGATGTAGACCACTCTACCAGAACCATACGGTTTCACCCATGTCATGGGACTCCGTTTTCCCTCAAAGGATGCGGAGAGGAGAATGTGGATAGACGCAGGATCATGGTCCGTGATATAGAGCTCATCAACGACGGTGAATGATGGAATGCCTTTCGTGATAGGATGGCTAGGGTCGTCAACTTGAATAATGAATTCTTGGATGGGGGGATGAGTGATAAAGCGTCCACCGATCATCTTTGTGAAGTCCTCATTGAATGGGGCCGCGGCTAAATGGATGGCAACACAACCCTTCCCACTTCGCACAAACTCAGTCACCGCTTTCATTCGTGCAGTCGTCAGCTCATCTGGGTCAGCTGCTCGTGTGGTACTATCTATAATTGGGCTCAACGTCACGAGTACATCGTACTCTGCGAGGCGGTTCCATGGAAACGTCGATAACGTAAAATAGTTAGGCTCGGTTCCCATCATGGTACTTGACCCAATCAATGTCACTTCACCCAACTTCTGTGCCGTGAGATAGCCCATCAGGACGCCACTCAGAGTCTCATTCATGTGGGAATTCGTGGATAAACCAATAACTAGAATTTTTTTCGACATCTTCACCACTACGTATCAATTCTTATGTAATGTAGTATTGAAATCTATTTATGTGCTCGCTAACTACGCTCAGCTAGCCGGCACTCTGCAAGCGCTTTTTCCATTTTAATCTTTGTTTCTAAAAAACTAAAGCATAGAAAATGTCTCTATTCTCCAAGTTCAAAATATTGATACAGCATTTTGTGTGGACACCAACAAACATGCAGATAGAAAATAT
>JAZFSF010000111.1:0-6641 GCA_036446055.1 Bathyarchaeia archaeon
TCCTTTCCTGTTATACAAGAGAATAACTCGCTCTCAGCGGAGGTGTAGCCTGAATAGTCTTTCGTCATTCTGCTTGTAACCATTGGATACACTGTGTCGCAAAGTACTAGGCTGTCTTTCATGCAGCCTCGATTCTGATGCCATATAGCTCGCAGTGCCTTGGATTCGTAGGATGGATCAACAGTTTTATCTGTGCCATACACTTTTTTGGATATCGCCCTTGCCTGGGCCTCAGTCAAGCCCCGACGTGTGTTAATTCGGGTCGCGGAGTGTATCTCGCTGACGGGGTCTCTGGACTCCGTGGCCCAAATGAGCGCGGTTGTCACCCATAGTGGAAAAGGTAGGGCGCTTTGAATTCCTCGGCCCACGATGTGTTCAACGTAGCCATGGGCCATGTGTGTCAGGTATTTATGTCCCTTTCCAAGGATGTCGGCAGCCCTCGACGTTCCCTCTGCAAGGCTGTCCCCAACACCGACTCTGTACGCGATCTTTCGGAGTATTTCGCACCAAAATGCCCCGCTGCCTATATCTATCTTCATTCCCAAGTCCTTCTCCGTGAGAAGTCCAGCGTCTACACAGAGTTTTAGCCAGGGCACGATTCCTAGGGTGACTTCCCACATGTTCACGCCATACTTGTTCCCAAGTACCGCACACTCAAAACCTGATTCGAAGTCTAGGACTGGCATGTCCTGAGGTAGTTCGGGGTAATGCTGCTTGTAGTCTGGATGCGGTATACCCCATCCTTTTCCAGTTTCATATTGATCTCCCGTTCCACCAATCCACCGTGTTTCAACACACGTGTTAACGGACGTATTCAAGTAGGGGTATACCTTACCAGGCACGTTTAGTATGACTCTGGCAAGACCTGGGGCGCAGGCAGCGGGACATCCTGAACATGCCATCAGTTTTTGCTTATATTTGCCTTGGTAAAGATCGAGCTTCGATTTTACCAACGACTTGATCTGAGCTCCACAAAGGTCTATCGTCGCTCCTCTGTGGGATATTAGACGTGTAATACGCTTATACGCTTTCAGAAACCTCTTTGGCTCGGCAACAGTTACAGGTCCCTTTCCCTTGACAACTAGGGCCTTCAGGTTCTTAGACCCCATCACGGCTCCGAATCCGCCTTGTCCAGCGGCGTTTTCGGTTTCGTTGGCGATAATAGCTATCCTGGAGAGATGTTCTCCAGCGGGCCCAATTGTTATCGCCACAGCTTCTGAGCCATGTTCTTCCAAGAGTAGTTTCTGTGAGCTATAGGTATCGATTCCCCATAAACGGTTTCCATCCATTATCTCTGTTTTTCCGTCATTTATCCAGAGATAGACCGGTCTCTCTGACCTTCCATACACTATGACTCCATCGTATCCGGCGTATTTCAGCGTAGACCCCCAATGCCCGCCCATAGAGCTACGAGTGTACCGTGGCTTAGGATAGACTTGAGGTGCTACACCGCCAAACATAATTCTTCCACCGCCGGGGACGGCTGTTCCGGTTAGAGGGCCAGTCATGACTATCAATCGGTTCTCGGGGTCAAAGGCATCTATGCCAGGGGGAATCTCGTCCCACGCTATCCCGGCATTGACTCCTCTTCCACCGATAAATTTCTCAGCGTATTTCCTTGTATCCTCGTCTGATAGGCGTCCCGTAGACAAGTCCACTCTAAGGATTTTACCTACCCAACCAAAGAGTTCCTTCAGTTTATGTCACCTTTCCTCTAAAGAAACGTATGTAAGAGCGTTTACGGGGCAAAACTCGACGCAGCTCGGCGCTCCACCACAAAGATCGCATTTTTCATAAACCTTCTTTACCGTATTTAACCGTATTATGCGACTTTCACCATTCCACGGGCATTTTTGAGCACACACTCCACATCCAACGCATTTCTCTTCCACAATGAGTCGGGCGCCCGTCTTTTCATCTATCTTCATAGCCCCCTCCACGGGACACACAACATAACACTCTGGTGCAAGGCATTGTCGACACACTTCTGGCGTAAAAAGTGCTTCAAAAGGGCTTCTGGAGACATATAAGCGTGAAAGGGATAGGTCAAATTTGTCGTTATGATGCAGCGAGCACATGAGTTCGCAGGTTCTACACCCAACACAAACCTCTTTATCTACAGCGATGATATTGCTTTCAGGCACCTTTTCAATCACGAAGGTCCTTCTGGAGCCATTACCTTTTGACATACATCCATCACGAAGCAAACTCGTACTTTAAATCATAAAAGGTTTGCTCAGGTTCCGTGATGTTCTGTTTCTGAGCGTCTTTGAGTTCGACTTGAACACATGCATTGCAGAATATACGGAGAATGTGAGTTTTGTCATGTACATATTCCCGTATGTACTATCCTAGGAACAGTTGTGCTGATTATTATCGAACTATTGGGCCCGACACTATCCGATGCTTTCCTTGGTCTCAGGAAAGAGTGAAGAATCATATTGGAGAGAGTAGGCCGAGACTATCAGCAATCAAACCCTGTACGGAGTTAGGAAAATGAGAGAAGAAATACCCCTACGGTCTATCGATAATCATTATGCTTCATAACACGGTTGTATCGATTTATGGTATTTTGACGATATTAGAGGAACTTTAAGCTAGCTAGCGACATTGTTTTGGAAGGTTGTGATGTCTTAAAAGAAAAAGAGAGTTGATTATAGTAGTTTCATCTATTTCTGATTCGGTTTGATAGTGTACGATAAGATATTATGATTAAGTGAAAAAAAGAAATGTGGAGAGGTGTTTCCAAGTGATTAGCTTGGTTTGTATGGGTGTTCTGCTACAACATCTTCGTTGAGTTCTACGCCCAGACCAGGCTCTGTCGGCGGTATTATGTAACCATTATCGAATCGAATAGGCTTCTTCAGGATTTCTGCATGGAGATCTGTGGTGTTAAACTCTTGTATGAGAAAGTTTGGACTGCATGTGTCAAGCTGTATGGCTGCTGCAGCAGCAACTGGACCACAGTACATGTGCGGCGCGATGACCGCGTAATGAGCTTCAGCCATTCCGGCAATTTTCTTTGACTCTAATATCCCGCCGCAGTGACCAACGTCCAACTGTAGAATTTGGGCTGCCTGCTTTTGAAGGACCTCAACAAACTCGTATTTTGTGATTAGGCGTTCACCCGCGGCAATGGGGATACTTGTGTGTGCTGCCACTCGGGCCATCTCATCCACGTTCTCCGGGGGTACTGGTTCCTCGAACCAAAAGGGATTATATTTTTCCAATATCTTCGCTACTCTAATGGCGCTGTAGGTGGTGAATTGTCCATGAGTTCCAATGCCGATTTCGATTTCATCTCCAACGGCGTCCCGTATACCCTTAATGAGACGTGCAACGCGATTTATCGTCTTCAAATGAAAATCTCTTGGACCTGGGAAGAGAGGTGTGAAGGGGTCAAACTTTAACGCAGTATATCCCTTTTCAAGCATACCAGCTGCAATTTGTCCCGCTTTTTCAGGTGATTGCAACGCAGCGTGGTTCGGCATGTATGAGTAAGCTCTCAATTTATCATGATACGCGCCGCCTAGCAGATTATAGACGGGTTGTTTCAAAGCCTTTCCAACGATGTCCCAGCAAGCCATCTCAATTGCGCTTAGAGCAGGTGTAGAACCCATACCTGGGTGCCTATAGTCGTGATCGGCAGCGTAGATTTTTTGCCAGAGCTTCTCAATCTTGAAGGGATCAGTACCGATCACGAAGCGCTTCCCCAAGTTCTCTATCAACCGCATCTGCGATTCCTCCCTTCCTCCCTGCCCTGTACTCCATTCGCCAATGCCTTCTAACCCATCATCCGTAATCAGTTTCACGAATAACCAACAGCGTCCTCCCCGATACGGAGGGACGTTGCCAACTAGAAAGCTTTTTACATCAATTATTTTCATGGTATAGCCTCTATTTCCATATCTTCATAGAGTGTATTAAATTTGTAGATGCGATAAGATGTAATTGATTTGGTTGTATGCGTTATCAATATGTTCGACTTGTTAGTTAATTACGGAACAAATAATCGATTGCGGTATGATAATTGCATTCGGTCAGTTTATGAAGTTGTCCGATAAAGGACATCAGCATTCTTTAGCATATTGCTAGCTAGCATTGTTAGTTAGTTGGTTCGCTCCATCTCCAGATTCTTCCACCATTGGGGAACCTGGGCATCGTCTGTCATATCCCAGTTATCAAAGGGTTTAATATCCAACACCGGTGTACCGTCGAAGGCATCAAGATTTCGAACGGTAAGGACGTTTCGGTCCACCTTTAAGAGCTCGACTAAGGTCATTCCGATGGGATTTGGACGATGAGGTGTCCGCGTCGCAAAGACACCCAGCAAAGGCAGATCGATCCTACCTCGAGGATAAGTCTTCACGGTTCTTCGTTCTTCCACGGAGATTTCATGCATCCAGAAGATAATGAATAGGTGCGAGAACTCGTCGATGCCCGTCAAGGATTCTGTTAAGTCATTACGCAAGACAATCTTTGAAATTGCATCTTTCTTCCGAACCTTTTTTCCCATCGCCGTCGTTTTTACGATGCCTATCGGCTTCAAGTCAATATCTTCTATAAACACCTTAGTTTTCCTCTCCATGCTTTTCTCTGTCGAACTCTTGGTCTTACTTGGAGCAGTATCACAACAACATTAGATTGACTTTAGTGGATAATGATTATGTGTGTCCTAGGCTTCATACTTAACCTTCAGCTTTTTCTGGGTCTCGTATGAAGAAGACGAGGCTGAGCAACTGAATGATGGTTATCCCCAGCATACATATCCACGGGTATGTCGGATTCTGGATGTAGAGCAGTCCGCCCAGAATCGAGGCCACCATAACGGGTATCGTGAAGAGGTACCCCATCCCAGGACCTCCAGTTCCGCCTCCCGTAGCCCCGACTAGGACGCTGCCGCGACCAATGGCTGCCATCACTCTACCCCGCATATCCCGCGGAATGTAGTCCGCCATCAACGCTGTGCTGGAAGGCAGAAAGAGCGCCCCCGCCAACCCCACACCCAAGCGAATTATCAACACGTCAAGGAAGGTTTGTGCGAGGATAAGGGATGGCAAAGCGACAAGAGAGCAAAGGACTGCGGCGAATAACGTCTTCGTTCGGCTGAATCGGTCAGAGATCATTCCACAAGGGATTGTTAAAACCGTCTTGAAAACGGACTCAAGAAAGAGGATGAGACCCCACTCAATATTGGAGAGCTCAATGATGTCTGTGACGTAGACGACCCAGAACGGGCTGCTGATTCCATTCGCGATGAAGCCCAATCCCGCTAATATCCCGAGGGCTTTGATGCTTCGCGGCATGTTGCGAATGAGGTCTGGTATCCCCGCGTACGTTTCCTTTAAGATGGCGAGGATATTGAGCTTGCTCTTTGTTTTCTCGATGACAGCGGTCTCTTTCAAGTACTTAATGATGAGGGTGGCGCTAATGACTTGTGATAATGCGAGAAACGCGTAGAGGAGTCTCATCCCGAAGTTGACTCCCTGTACCTCAAGAATGATTCCTGCGATGTAAGGGCTAAACATGGCGAAGGCCGTGCCTAGAGTACTCATCGTGGCGATGCCCATGCCCCTATTCTGGGGCTTCATGCTATCAGCTAGAATTGCGGAAAGAGGTGGAAACTGAAAGACGACGATGCCTTGAAGCAACGCTGCTAAGGCGAGCCACTCCCAACTCGGCGCAAAGATGTACAACAGGGTCGTCAGGGCGGAGAAATAGCTTGCTAACGCGATTAACCGGACTCTTCCCTTGCGGTCTGTCAGGTAACCCGCAATGGGGAACATGATGAGCCCGGCTATGGGTCGCAGGCTGTTGACGACGCCGATTTGCGCTTCTCCTCCGCCTATCGCTAAAATGTAGAGACTGGCGTAAGAAAATATCATCCTCCGACAGAACATACCTAAAATCTGTCTTATCGTTAGGACGCGTAAATTTGCATTCATGAATTCAAATCTTTTTTGTAGCGCCCTTTTCATGGGTGAACACAACGTCTAGCTGTTACATTATTTCTCATACGTTGTTATAAAAGATTTAATGGATATTTTTTAAAATGATAATGTTAATTGTTGGGCGTTTGAATATGCTGGCTAGCTTGATTCAAAGGCGTTTATAGACTTTGGGTAAAATAATGGGAATGATGGCAATGAGCCCGATTACTCCACCGAGGAGGAAGACCGGGTCGAGGCCGTAGGTGTCTGCGATGGGTGACGTTGCGATCTTGGTTAGGTTACCCGCAGATTGACCGATATTGAGGAGGCTGTTGGCGACTCCGCGATTTTCAGGATTCGAATTTTTGGCGATGATTGTCGTGATCAGAATCCTGACGGCGCCAAAGCTCACGCCCATGAAGAAGAAGAGGAGAACGATTGAGGAATAGTTACCTGCCAGAGGAGCGAGGAGACTGGTGACTCCGCCCAACGCGAGAACAGAGAAGAGGTAGGGCTTGATGGAGACACGGGCTAAGAATGTGGCCGAGGATAGGCGGATGAGCATGATGGCAAAGCTGCGATAGACCGATAATGAGGCTATCTCTGCGTTCGAGAAATTCAAGTCAACGCTAGAATAGATGGGAATGTAGGTGGCAGTAATCGATCGCGAAAAAAAGTAAAGGAAGGTCATGGCGATGAGGCCTTGGACGA
>JAZFSF010000112.1:0-7406 GCA_036446055.1 Bathyarchaeia archaeon
CTCAGATAGAAGTGACATCCATGAAGCCCTTACAAACGCTTAGGTCTTCAACGTCCTGCCTTGTTCACAAGCCTCACTGTCAATCCCCCAGATTATTGAATTAAAACTGAGAACGCTCTAAACTGAGCCGTTCCGCAGCCACTTTGATAGACACGTTTTCCACAGCTAAAACGAGTGAAAACACTACCGCTAAGAAGTCCAACAACAAAATGACGAGGCGTGCGTCCACGATCATCGTGAACACTCCTAAAGACTCCATAAATATTCCTGCGATATAAACGCCGGTCACGATTAAACAAGATTTTTCATTGTTTACCAATACTGCGGCGAGGGGTAGCATACCATATACAATGAATAGAATGGCGTGCCACCACCAAACACTGAGATAGGATGGGGCATTAACAATGGTTTCAGTAAGGCCCAGCATAGAAATAACGTGATTGAAGTTAAAGAGGGTTACTAACAGTAAATACGCTTTGGATATGGTAGTTAGATTAGACTTCACGAGAGAACCAGCTCTTTTGTAGTTTGCTTCCTTAATTCGATAATGTAGTCTGCAAAGTCGTAGTCTTTCCTCCATACGATGTCCAGATTGTACTTTGAGTACAGCGTTTCAAGTATCAAATCCTCGATAATGATTGAGCCTGCCCCTAAAACCTTGGGTAAAGCGTCTGTCATAATTTGGGTGTTTTCATTCATCATATTGGAACTGGTCTTATGGAAATATTGAAAAAGGGACTCCACTACTTCATCGTCTTCAAACACGTTTCTGATGATTTCCGTTATGGTTTGCTTAACGGTGTCCTCGAAGTTCAGCATTGTTGGTCGCCATAAGTTTTTGAACCCTGGTTTTTATCCAATCCGCAACCCGTTCCTCGCTCATTTTTTCGACTTCTTCTTGCTCTTTCAGTTTCTCTTTCACAACCTTCAACAGCTCTTCCAGTTCAACCGGTTTCAAGAGGTATGCATCGGCCCCCATGTTCAGGGCTTCAACAGCATTATTCAATGATGGAAATCCAGTGACCATGATTTTCATCATCGAAGGTGTAGTTCTGTGCATCTTGGTTAGAAGCTCAGTTCCTTCCATGTCTGGAAGCTTTATGTCAAGAAGTGCGAGATTATAGAAGTGAGCATTAGACTTCTCTATCGCTTCAAAACCCGTCTCAGCCGCGTCAACGTCGTAACCTTCTAATTGAAGAATATGCGTAGCATATTTGAGAATAGCTATATCATCGTCTACAATCAATATGCTCTTCTTTTTATTCACCATTTTAACTCACCAATGCTTTTACACAAATCGAAATAATTTGCGAACTAGACCAATTGTTCCTTGAAAAGGACAAATATTACTTGCGAACTTGAGGTCTAGATTTTAAATATGAATTTAACCTTCACGAACCAACTACTAGCTAGCTTAGTGAACATCAGGAGTGGTCCTAGGGAGAGAGTGATCATACCAAGTTAGCTATGAAGGCATATTGAATGATGATCTATGAGATTTCTTCCACCAAGTGAACACCTGCAAGATTAAAGTGACTGGGACTATTGATAGTAGCATCAGCTTTATGAGGTGGATTCGCCATAACAATTAGCGAGCTAACGATCATAAATCTTCCAAGAAGTCTAGCAGGAAGGAAAGCGTTCTATACTTGTCGGGAGAAAAAAACTATTAAGGGTATTGAGAAGAAATAAGACGGCGAAGGCGAGTCTTCAGGATTAATTTCATAACCAAAGTTGACGAAAGAAAAACGCATATGACGAAGACGTAATCATAACTTTATGTGGTCTTTATTGGACAACCGAAAAATGTGATAAAGGAACCGTTTACACTAACGTGTTACTTCGACGGGATCGCCAATCGCTACAGCCCTTTTCAGGGACTTGGCTCCAGAAATAACGATATTGATGAGGTCTTCCTTTGAAAGAGAGAGGGCTAAGTACCTCCGAAACTTTGCTTCGGATAGGACACCTTGAACGAAGCGCTTGTACTTCCGTTGATATTCGTGTGAATCTATCACAGCGACTACCCCTCTCAGGGAATGCCTACCGGGACCTTGTTAAGATCTATCGAAACCCTGTCGCCGACTTTGATGTCTAAGTTCTCATACTCGTCCAAGCCAAGTTTGACTACTGTCGCGAAACCACCCATCATCTGCTTCGATAAAACACTGCCCAAATTTTTAAACACGTCATCCATGGACTGAAAGGAGGCTACCGTTGCAACTGAAGGCCCCCGGGGCCCCCTAACCTCTTCAGGACCCTTAAGTGTAACAAACACGTAGGGCGAACCATCGGGTGACGCACTAATCTCGGTGATAACGTACTCTTTCCGTAAACCCATAATTTCTATCAGATACATAATCCCTTTTATTGTTTTCTTTATAATTTCGTCTCGGGGCAATAAATACTATAGGCGGATTATGGATGGATTGTGAGAGGTATCCACACCGACTTCAAATTAGCTCTTATGGGTGCTCCCATCACCAGTTAGCTAGAAAGGCCAGTATAGGATAAGGTTTACGAAAAGGAAACCCACCGTTTGGAACACAATCATGGGTGTTGTCGGTGAGGCTAACACCCCATCGTCGAAAAGCTCTCGGTGTTCCTCCAATTGTTCAACGAGTTCGTCTATGTTTGCTTCAGCGTGTAGGAAGTATATGGGTGTCCTCCGAGCCTCGCCTTCATCCAAGATAACGGTCTCGGCTGGAAAATACTTTAATCCCTCCTTCAGCGTCTCAAAGGGCACCCTTCTTGCTGTGACGTACAGTACTAGTCGTTTTAGCGGATTGTTTTCTTCGATGCCATTAAGAAGTCGCTTACCCCTCAACCGATCAATCATGTTTAACGTGAAGACTTTGAGTGGATAGATAATACTGAAGATTGTGGAAGAAAAGAAAATGAAGAATATGGGGAGGGGAAGAACCTTTGTGATTAAGAGATTAGTCGAAGGGTAGGAAGGCATTGCTACGGCCATCAGTACCAAGGCTCGCCCATCGGCACCTCCATAGAAACCGAGTAAGCAGAGCAAGTATCCCAGAAGGAACGATGCTCCCAATGAGACTATGAAGGAGATGGGGTCAACGCGTACAAGATATAGGTCAACGCCATCCAACAGTACACATACTGGGATGCCGAATAACCAGACCCAGTCTGACACCTCCCTCGTTGCAATGTCGCAGGCTGAAGCGTAAACGAGAAGCACAGAGGATATTGTAAGCCGTAACAACGGGACTATCATGACTTTGCTCCTAACCTTTTCAGGGTGTTCATCCTTATAGAAGAAGTATACTTTTTGAAATCAAATCGATTATGGATTTGCAGTATATATTGTCTTATCATAATAGCATAAATAGATGCCGTAAAAGGTAGTTATATAGCTTAAGCTACAAGGAACCGCTTTCGATGTCTCAGCTAAGCGACGCGTTTAAATCGATAAACCTTGTTGAACTGAAAGAAATCTTGACGGCTCTTGCGAATGAGGACGCCATCAAGATCTTCATGACCGCAAAGAGGGGTATCGAGAAGTCCACAAAGACCATACGAGAACTGGCGCTGACACAGAAAAGATATTATACCCGCCTCAAAGAACTTATCGAGGCTGGTTTAATCGAGAAGAGAGATAGCGGATATCGACACACGACTACAGGAACGATTTGCTATACTTTTGGAAAGAGTTTTAATTCTGCGCTGGATCAGCGTGACCGATTAGATTTATTAGATAGGTTGAGACGATCCAAGTCGATCTCCCAAGAGGAGACAAAGCAAATAATACAGGCAATTTCACCCCGGAACATCATCAGCTCGCTTGAGGTAGGAGAACTGATCCATCCCTTGAGGATGATTGAAGAGCGTGAGCTATTTGTGTCCGAGCTCATTACTCGAATCGAGGGCGCTGAAGAGCGCATCTATCTCGCATCCTTCGACCCGGATGTACGGATAATGGAAGCTCTTATCAAGGCTGTTCAACGAAAGATAGATCTGTCACTCTTAACCGGGAAGAGCCAAAAGTTATCAGAAAGGATTCAGATTTTGCGAGTGATATTAAATCCAGGTATAGCCCACGTCGTTTTGGATCTCCTACAAAAACATGAACTCAAGGTAAAACATGGAGAGATTCCGTTCAACTTCTGCATCATCGACGAGAAGTTTGCCCTTATTGAGCTGTTGAATCCATTTACAAACAGTTTTCAGGTTGGTTTCGCCCTTGAAAGTAACTACGTTTGCCAAAAACTCATTAAAACGTTCAACAGCCTGTATCAGAACGCGGAAGAGGACCCACTGGTTACCATCTTGAAAAAGAGGTCAATCACATCAAATGTGATTAAGTAGCTAACTAGTATAAACGAAAATCAATGATTTTTTAAAAGGCTTATACGCGTTATCTAGAACTAATCATACCTGTATTTTGATCATCTGCTTCAGTTTTGAGGAAAATATACGATTGAAGAGATGTCGTGTGTTGTCGTTAGTAAAATGCTGTTTCTTGAAGATTCTTGTATTCATTGAAGCGTTTGAAGTAGATGATGTAGTCTGCTTCCTTTTCCGGAATTCGAAAGATTCGGTTTTCGCTTTTAGGACTCTTGAGTAATCCATAGGTTATCAAGCGATCCTGGTATTTCTTACCAATCTTGAAATTCAAGTTGGTTTTGTAATTGATATGGGATTTTTTCGTGTCATTCATAGCTATTTGTAGAATGGCTGAGAGATTCATAATAGCGCTTGATTTTTTATACTCACGTCCAGGTTTCCTCTAGACTTTAGATTAACATAATCAATCACATGTAGGTCCTTATGACATGCTCTGCAACGTGATTTCAAGATGTAATCCTTGACTGAAAATGACTCCACTACTTTTGTCCTCACCATTTTATGTGATGAAAAGCCGGTTACTGTTTCAACGCGTTATTGTGATGGAGACGTTACTGATTTTTATATAGACAGTCTTATCGAAGACAATGATACGTTCATAGGTGTTTAAGGGTTTACCGTTTAGAAGAACAGAAGTTATTGTTACCTGTTTAGTTTTTGTATTCTTTAACGTACTTGTGATATTCCATCCTGCTCGCTTCAAAACATTATTTGTAGGCTACATTAAATTATACACAGGATATATTTTCACGGTTTTCACATCAACCTCTTCTAAGCTACACTAAGCTCCCACGACACCAGCATAATAGAACGCAGATGAAACAGCAATGGCGAATATGACAGCAATCAGGATGATTGTCGCGAATAATGAGCTAATGGTCTTTTTATCAATAAATAAACTCATTTCATATATCTAGTTCTCCTAATGACTTGATTTTCGAATTTAATTTTAATAATAAGGTTATTACTGTATTTTCTAACGATAACGGAAAGTATTTTTCGTTTTTGAGAAAATCAGAGCGGGTTTTACCCCCAATTGGAGGAAAGACTGAGTGGAAGATGATTCATAAGACTTATATATTCTAAAAATTTACTTTAAAACTGGTTTTTATAATATGGTACGAAGATCGAGACTTGAAATCTACTTCGATGTCCTTAAAGCCCTCGATAGAGGCATCTATAAGCCCACGAGGTTAATGTATAAGGCGAATTTGTCTTGGTCTTCACTACAAGACACGTTTGAGACCTTGCTTGACGGCGGCTTCATGGCTGTAGAGATAAACAAAAAATCTAAGCGATATCGCATAACAGATAAGGGAAGGCGCGCATTATCTTATCACGTGCGGTCGTTGGACGGGCTTGTTAAAGCTCAACAGATGTTCAGAAGGTAATCTTTCCCGCCACGATCTTGTCCTTTGCAACTCCGAATTCTTTTGATAGAAATTCTTTTACTGCATCGTACGTAAAATCATAGCTCAGTTCAAAGATATGATTGTTTTCTTTGAGAAGAATTCTGGAGCTCTGGATGGAGAGCATCAACCCGCATTTGAGTCGTCCATCGATGAGAAATTGGAAACAATCGACTGTATTCAAAGAGGTCTTATCTATTGATATGTGAGTTGGGTCCTCTGAGACTTTCATCCGCGTTTTCGGTAGGATTTCCACATACCTGAAGACATATCCATCGACCAGCGTGTAGACATAGAAGCGATTCCCCACCATCTCGAA
This sequence comes from Bathyarchaeia archaeon, assembly GCA_036446055.1. GTDB lineage: Archaea > Thermoproteota > Bathyarchaeia > RBG-16-48-13 > DAOVBJ01. The sequence goes on from JAZFSF010000112.1 coordinate 6,097, forward strand.
AGCGACCATCGTTGTACCTCGACAGTTAGTCGTGTATTCAGACCAGTTGTTAAAAATGACTCGAGGATGCTTCTTGACGACGCTTGGCTCAATTTTATGAGATTGTTTGGCTACATGCACTTTCTCTTTGAGAGAGGTGGAAGAGGCCAGTTTTTCAAGACGATGGGAAATAGCATCAAGCCGCTTCTCATGATCCAGTAAAGCATTGATGATTAGGTCGAGAGCATCCATCTTCTCATGAAACCCTGAGTTAAAACCCATTTGCCCCCACCTTTTTGTATATGAAGAATTAAGATGCGTGAACCTCCTTTTAAGAGACGATGAAGGGTTTTTATGAATTCCAAAGCCATGTCTGAAAGGTGGAATCTAACAATACTTCTTGCATCAGGAACAAGTCTCCTTGAAGCAATGATCAGAGAGTGAGGCAAAAGCGGAGTTGAAGTAACAGGAGACCCGAGCTTCCAAAATCTGCTAGTTAATGCGAGTCATGACAGGAATTACTATCTTTGCAACTTCGTCTTTCCCGTTCATGAAATTTTCAAATGTTTCGATTAGAACTTCATACATCTAGTCAGGCATTGGCCGGAAGGAGGAAACAGCTCAAGCCATTGTTTCGAGAACGATTCCAGCAGCCATCGTTCCCTTCGCGTCTTCTATGATGAATCTCCCTAATTGGGGAAAATCAGAATATTTTTCCAGGCAGAGGGGTTCCCGAGCAGAGAACTCGATTTCGCCGACGCTGTTTCCCCTCAATAGCTTCGGATTCAGTGCACTGATAGTGAAACGTACTGGATCCATTTCGCTCAGGATTTTTTGTACACAACACTGTTTTTCAGCAGTCCCATAACGAATGGTAACCTCTTCGCCTTCTAGGAGGGGTGTCTCGGAGAAGAGGATAACTTGGGCTACGAAGCGTTTGACTTTCTCAGGTTGGCTATGGGAGTAGCTCAAGACGTCTCCTCGTTTAACTGCATCGATTCCGTCCACGATGAGTCCAACTGGGTCTCCTGGTTTAGCGTATTCCAAATCTGAACCGTAAACCAAGATCTTTTTTAAACAACCAGTTTGTCCCTTTGGGTTGAAGACGACGTCAGTTTTTGTTTGAAGGGTACCAGTCTCAATCTTGCAAGCAATGATTGTTTGATTGCCTTTATAGGGATATGTGTCTTGTACCACAGCCCGTAAGGGCTTGTTTGAGGGAGAGATGGGGGGGCGTATGGTTTCATCTAAGGCATCAATCAGAGTTGGGCCGATATACCACTTCATTTTTTTCGTCTTCGTGTAGACATTATCACCGCTCATTGCGGAAA
>JAZFSF010000113.1:0-5348 GCA_036446055.1 Bathyarchaeia archaeon
AGTCTTCAAAGAACTAAATGTTCTTTTTCAAAGCGAAAAAGTCGAAGTTATAAGAACAACGAAAATATCGATCAGATCAAACAGAAGAGCGTTGGAGGAGTACCTTCTTTCGCATTCCAAATTAGTGTATAATCTACGTCCCGTAAGCATAGAAGCCACACCCCCTCCCCCAAATTAGGTAATATTATTGCGGAATCGACTCGTCCACTAAACATCGGTTCTATTGCTGCTGTCGCTGGGGCGTTAGCATGCTTAGCCGTTGAATTAATGCGAGAAGTTGATGTTAAGGTTATTATCGTCGAGAATGTTCAAAATATCTAACCATTTTGAAAGAGTGTTTACGGTTGGTCTATACTCTGAAAGGATAAAATTAGCAGGGATGACCAGATCTCAAATTGAGCCTTCCGAATGTCCCTTCAGAGGGTAAATAAGTTCGACGACTGTTAGCCACGCCTTCATCTTTGAGGAAGCCGATGCTGCTACCTACTTTGCCGATACGAAGGTCTAAGCAGACACTGACGCCATCGCTGTGTGCAACATGGTCAAGAGAAAGGATATAGGAGCGTCTGTCCATAGAGAAATATTTTTTGCTGAAACAATCGATTTCATCAGAGGTGTTCTAATCGTTTGAGAGTATGGCACTCACGTGGTTGGTAGAGTTCCAAAGCTCGTTAGTATCGATAAAACCTCAAGAAATGAGGACTTCTTTTTCGTCGTCAAACACCAAGGACGTGCTTCCTGTAACGTTCCTCTGCGACATCAACGAGATAAATATAATTGGGAGATATGAGACTCTAATCGTAAAGAATTCACGTGGGGAATGCTAAGATGAGGTCTATGAAGCGGGAATCATCTGCCACCGATAGAGCGATTTTACAAGAATTAACTAAGCTTGTGAAGGAAACATTTCTGTTATGGGATGAAATCTGGGTTGGCTTCTCATGGAGACACTATTATTTCAACCATACGCAAAGAGTTCATGCGCTCTGTTTGACCATCGGGAGACAGGAGGGAGCGGATCTCCGAAAGCTGGAATACGCTGCTACACTCCACGATATCACAAAACGCTACGATGGAAAGATCCTTACAGACAACCAAGGAAAACGCGTTCTTGACGAAAATGGTTTCTGGCTCAACGAGCTATTGATGCCGAAAAGAGAGAACCTTGTTACAAGGCTTTACCAAACTCACAACCAATATCATAAACTGCACAACGTCTCTGGAGCCATTATCGCACAAAAAATTTTAGAAACATATGATTTACCCCTAGATTTCTGCTCATCCATAGGCTCAATAATTAAAAGTCATCTACGACCAGACGTCTATAATAACGATTCTTCTGAAAACTTCCTTGAGAAAAAGATTTTGAATGAAGCTGACACCATCGACGCGAACATAGGGTTAACAGCATTCTACAGGAACATCCAAATACGCACGCACCTTGCAACATACAAAAAAGACGAAACTATGTTGCGAAGATATCTCAGCACAATTGAACCATGGATCGAAAGAAAGACAGCCTTCATCGATTTGATGACTACTAAGACTGGAATTAACATAGCTCGACAAAGACTTGAGCGAATGAAAGAGGTTCACTCCGAGATAATAGAAGAACTCCAGAACAATGAGCATAACAGTCTGAAGTATGGGCTGCTAGGCGTCATAAAGAGCTTTATGGATCAGAACACAAATCCTAACCTCGAAGACAAATTAAACCATCTATTAACAGATGGAGTCCTCCGAAACGGGAACCTTAAGATTGGAACAGACCGTGAAACGCAACCAACCGTCCAAAGAGCAATCAAGTTCTGCCAACTCCTGTCAAAAGAAGTGATAGGGCAAACTTAGTCGATGATAAAAGAGAATTTTTAACCGAGTCAATAAGAGCCTCTTATGGGCTCAGTCTCACTAAAAACAAGATTAAAGAAGTCGCTAGATTAGGCTCCCCAATTTTCGCCAATCCTCCTTGACCACGCTCCTCAAACCAGGATTTCTCAATGCAGCAGCTGGATGATACATAGGAATAAGCTTTATCTGAAAAAATAATGTTGAGACAAAGAAAATTTTCGTATGCATATCCCTCATTGGAGATATCTTCTGTCCAAACTTACTTAAGAAATAGCTTGCTGCGACGTTTCCAAGCGGGATGATGAATTTAGGCTGAATTAGGTTGATCTGCTTATCAAGGTAGGACGTACACGTCTCGATTTCTTCGTCACTCGCCTTATTATTAGGTAGATAGCACTTGATGATATTCGTGATGTACACGTCTTCTCGTTTTAACCCAGATGTTTCTAAGAGGTTGTTAAGGAGTTTCCCAGCCGCTCCGACAAAGGGCCGACCTTCAAGGTTCTCATGGTATCCGGGGCCAAGACCCACAAATAAAACTTTGGAGTCGTTAGGCCCTTCACCAAACACGGGCTTAAGCCTCGTCTTATGTAGTGTACAACGCGTACATATCTCAACTTGGCGTCTCAATTCCAAAAGTTCGCTCATTTATATCACCACTTTGGTAAACAGGATGTTAACACTGTGAATGGAGGGTATTTTATTTGATAAAACGTGGAGTGGCGTTGATGGATCATCCTTTTGTGACGCCTTTGGGCACAAATCTGGCTACAAGTGTTGCTATTCCCACATCGTGACTGACCTTTGCTACATCATCGATGTTCTTGTATGCAGGGTCAGCTTCCTCTGCTAACACTTTCATGCTGGCAGCTTTGACCAGTATGCCCCGCTCCTTAAGGACTTTAGCAACGTCACCTCCCCTGAATCGACGTCTCGCGGCAGTACGACTTAGCATGCGACCTGCACCGTGTGCGGTTGAACCAAAAGAGAGGGTCATGGCTTTTGAAGTGCCAACGAGAAGATAGGATGCAGTGCCCATGCTTCCGGGCAAGATCACCGGTTGACCGACCTCTCTATAATCTGCAGGTACGTCTGGGTGATGGGGGGGAAAGGCTCGTGTAGCGCCTTTTCGGTGGACGTAGACCTTTCTTCGCTTACCGTCGTCCACTTCATGTTCCTCGATTTTTGCAATGTTGTGGGCGACATCGTAAACGAGGTGCATTCCAAGACTATCTGCCGACCTGTTGAAAGCATCTTCAAAGGCTTGGCGAGTCCAATAGGTATTCATCTGTCGATTGGTCCAAGCATAATTTGCTGCACACGCCATTGCGGCATGGTAATCCTCTGCTTCCTCAGAGTTTCCAGGCGCACAGGCTAGTTCACGATCAGGGATATCAATCTTGTATTTTTGAGAGGCTCGTTCCATGATTCGAAGGTAATCAGAGCAGATCTGATGACCGAATCCACGGCTTCCAGTATGAATCATCACAGTGACCTGACCCTTCTCCGTAATGCCGAAGCGTTTCGCAACACGAGAATCATATATTTCGTCGACTGCTTGAATTTCGAGGAAGTGGTTACCAGAACCCAGAGATCCGAGTTGAGGTTGCCCCCGTTTCTTTGCTCGTAGAGAGATCTTATCGGGGTTAGCTATTGTCATGGATCCGTTTTCTTCACAGTGCTCTCCATCCTCCTTCCAACCATATCCGTTAGCGATGGCCCAGTTCACACCCTCACGAGCAACGCGAAGGAGATCGTTTGGAGTGAGCCGCACTTTTCCGCGGCTACCCAGTCCCGAGGGAATGAGACGAAAGAGGGAGTCTAAAATGCGAGGTAATTCGGGTTCAACTTCAGACCAATCCAAATCTGTTCGTAAAAGTCTCACGCCACAGTTTATATCGTAGCCCACTCCTCCAGGGGAGAGCACGCCTGTTTCACAGTCGAAGGCGGCCACGCCACCGATGGGGAAGCCGTAACCCTCGTGGCCATCGGGTAGGGTGATAGAGTATTTTTGAATTCCGGGGAGGGCTGCAACGTTTGAACATTGCCGGAGTGTTCGGTCCTGAGTCATCTTTGACAAAAGGTCCTTGTTTGCATATATTCTCCCAGGAACTTTCATATCTTCTCGGAAGTCCTGAGGGACTTCCCACGTTAAGTTATCTATTTTTTTTAGAGGGATGTTAAAGGATCGTGAATTACGTCTTCTACTCATAAAACATTCCGCCTTTGAGATACGGGTTGAAAGATCGTGTTTTATCGAAATTGTAGCTTTTTGAGAGTTCTCTAAATAAAGATTTCTCGAGCTAGCTTTAGTGGGGGTTTTATTTAAACCCCTACTGTTTAAAATGAATCCCCACTATTTTCCCTTCTGGAAAATCTTGTCTCCTTCCATGTCAATTATGTAGTCGATGCCGACTTCAACTAATTTACGGGCTACATGTATGAGCGCAACCTGTTCTTTTTTAACCACTATGTAGCGTAAAGGCTTGAATCAAGTTAATATCTTGTTCTTGTGTTAGATGTAGTCTTAGGTGTGAGCGCTAAGCTTCAACTGGAGTAGAGTAGCCGAAGAGCGTAACAACGAGAATTTGATGATTTTAGAAAGTGATTATCTAACTCTCGCGTTTATAGAAGCGCGCGTTAGTTGCCAGCTAAATTGATCGCTAGGAGGGATAAATCATGGCATCATTCACTGCCCTAACTCAGTTTCCAAAATGGATTGTCTCGCTGCTTCTATTTTGAGTTGCTTCAAGAAAAAGCCCGGATTTATGAGTGAGCGCTAGCACGTATGACTCATCTATATCGTGCTAAAGGCGTTACGCAACCAGTTTTCCCGATTTCTTTTAAATGCACTCTAATTACATCTTAAGAATGTAGACCACTTATTAGTCGGGAGTGTTTATCCAATAAAATATCCTTCATGCACTTTTATACATGAAAATCTTGAAGGAACCACGAGCTATTACATTCATAAGATGAAATTGATACTGTTTTCGCAAGTCATTGATCATAGCTGCATTACCGGCTTGTGCTCGAAAGCTAATAAATTTTTGGGGATTTGGATTTGGGGATTAAAAAGTAATAGTTCTATTTGAATCAATAATATGTCTTATTTTTACGTTTTTATACGATAATAACCCAGTTTAAGGAATAGCTAGCTGACTGTCTATTGTACGATGTTTATTTTTTGATAGAACAACGTAAACCCGTAGAAGTTAACTAGCTAGCACAAGAAGTAACAGTTTGAGTCAGGTTAGGAATCAGTTTTAAGGAGTATTTCGTCGTTATTTCTTTTATCACATTCCGCAACTGCCTTTCTGTATAGATGTTGCGGCACATAGATTATCAGATTTTTCAGCAACCCTTCCACACCACTTACAAATATACATAGGCTCTCTCACCAAATCTTTCAATTGTTCTAATGTAACCTTTCCACTCTTAAACATATAACAAAGGTGGTTTGGATGTTCCATGGGTTTATGAAAGATTTCTTCTTCCAA
>JAZFSF010000114.1:0-2579 GCA_036446055.1 Bathyarchaeia archaeon
CTTCGCGCATGATAAAATCGGGTTTTTGGATCTGTTGAAGGCTCTGTTTCAGAATTACGTAGTCGAAGTACTGGTCTGAGTATTCAGAGAGACCCGTGTCTATGTCCTGTTGAAATACGCTCAAGCCGCGAGCTACACATTTGTAGATGGCTTGTTCGTCTATATCGATCCCACAAGCAGTTACATTTTTTTTCGCGACTAGGTCGGCGAGTAATTCTCCGTCGCCACAGCCAAGGTCCAGCACTGAGGCTCCTCTCTCAATCCACTTGAGAATGGTTTGATGTTCTAAATTGGTGAGAGGAGATGTCATCTTTGCTTAAGACTTCCGGCCTTTTGAAACGGTTCTCAGAAAATGCTTGATCAAATGAGTTTCCTCTTCAACCTCTAGGAGAAAGGCATCGTGTCCATACGTGGAATTGACTTCACAGTAGGTTGCGTCCACATGGGAGAACTTGCACGCCTTGACGATCTCATGCGACTGATATGCGGGGTATAACCAATCCGATTTGAAAGCGATGACCAGTACCTTTGCGCGCAACTGTTTAAACACGTTCTGAACACTCGTTCCATTCAGAAGATTGAAGGCGTCAATAGCTTTCGTAATGTAGAGATAGGAGTTCGCATCAAATCGCTTGACGAAGTTGTCACCACGATACTGCAGGTATCCTTCTACCTCAAAGTTGGGGCTGAACTTGAAAGGTTGTTGATTCTCTTTGACACGTCGACCAAACTTTTCGGTCATTGACGTGTCACTCATGTAAGTGATATGACCGACCATGCGAGCGACTGAGAGGCCTTTGTCGGGGAATGCGTGCCCGTAGTAATCACCGTCATCCCAGTTTGGATCCGCTAAGATTGCCTGACGGCCCACCTCGTCGAAAGCGATTTGTTGAGGGGAGTGTTTCAATGCTGTGGCAATTGGTATTGCGGATTGAATCCTGTCGGGGTATGAGAACATATTCTGTAGGACTTGCATGCCTCCCATCGATCCTCCAATCACGGTTAAGAGGTTCTCAATTCCAAGATGATTAATCATTTGCCATTGTGCGTCGACCATGTCTTTAATCGTGATCAGGGGGAAGTCAAGGCCGTAGGGCTTCTTCGTTTTCGGGTTCACCGAGGAGGGCCCAGTGGATCCCGTGCAGCCTCCAAGCACGTTGGAACAGATGACAAAGTACTTCTCGGTATCCAAGGCTTTGCCGGGTCCGATCATGGCATCCCACCACCCAGGATGCTGATCGCCTTCATGATATCCTGCAGCGTGGCTGTCTCCCGAAAGGGCGTGAAGGACAAGTACCGCGTTTGAACGTTGGTTGTTGAGGGTTCCATAGGTTTCGTATGCTAAGGTGATCGGTCCGAAGACTTCGCCTGATTCAAGAGTTAATTCGTTGGGTGGCTCCGCAAACGTAAAATATTTCGTTTTGACAACGCCGACACTCGTGTTCGACTCAGCCACTCTCCGTCACCTCCTTGAAGCTAGGACTTTTTTTCTCGTTATTGAGTTGTCACCGTTTGCGTTATTTTACTGCAGCGTGTAAAGCCTGATCTATATCATCGCAGATGTCTTCGGCATCTTCGAGACCGATGGAAAGTCGGATGTAGTCTTCGGTCACACCTGTCGCCGCTTGCTCTTTAGAAGTCAATTGTTGATGGGTTGTTGATGCGGGGTGGATGACTAGGCTCTTGGCATCACCAATGTTCGCGAGATGCGAGAGCAGATGTACAGATTCTATAAATCGTTTTCCTGCTTCAAGACCACCCGTTATGCCAAAGCCTAGCAGTCCACCAAAATGAGTTTTAAAGTATTTTTGTGCAAGAGAGTGGCTGGGATGTTCTGCTAAACCAGGATAGTTAACCCAGGAGACGAGGGGGTGTTTCTTCAAGAATTGGGCGACTTTTAGGGCGTTTTCGGAGTGTTTTCTTTGTCGCAGAGGGAGGTCCTCTAGTCCCTGAAGGAAGAGGAACGAGTTAAATGGGCTTAACGCTGGTCCCAGATCTCGCAAAAGGTGCACCCGTACCTTGATGATGAAGGCTATGTTTCCTAGACCTGGAAGATTACCAAATGTCTCCCAGAACCGAATGCCGTGGTAGCTGGGATCGGGTTCTGTAAGTTCCGGGAATTTACCGTTGTCCCAGTTAAAGTTGCCTGAGTCGACGATTACACCGCCGATGGAAGTGCCGTGACCGCCAATGTACTTGGTCGCAGAGGACACAATTATGTCCACGCCATACTCGAAGGGCCTGACCAGCCCTATGCCCACCGTGTTGTCGACGATGAAGGGAATGCCTGCTTTGTGTGCGATCTCTGCGATGGCCTCGAAGTCAGGTACATCTAATTTGGGATTGCCTAATGCTTCGGCATAGATAGCACGCGTTTTATCCGTAATCGCTGCTTCGAACGCTTCGGGTTTCGTGGAGTCTACGAACTTCGTCGTTCGACCGAGTTTGGGAAAGGTGTAGTGAAGTAATTGATATGTTCCTCCATACAAATTGTTGGCTGCTACTATTTCGTCGCCAATCCTTGTAACCCCAAGTAATGTTAACGTTTCTGCGGCCTGTCCAGAGGCCACCGCTAGGGC
>JAZFSF010000115.1:0-2409 GCA_036446055.1 Bathyarchaeia archaeon
ATTATCGCTGACTTCAAAGAAGAACTCAAGGGCAACGTGCTTACTGAAATGCAGCTGCACACCAAATCTGCGACAGACGTCGAGAGGGTCAAAGAGAAATATGGTGAAGAGTACGGCTCGAGACTACTAAAACTGGAGATTGGTGTGGCAATGATGCAAAATCCAAAATACAATAACGGTAAGCCGTTCTATGTAAACATCAGGCCGGTCAAGCACGAGGCCCACAAGATTCCGGACAAAGACCTCGAAACATACAAGAGATTCGAGGAGATACTGACCGATATAGATAAGACCCTTGAAAGGCTCCGGGCAACAGGCGTGGACACTTTCGATGTAGACCTTGAATACAAGCTTTCAATGGACAAACTCAAAGAAGGACGATTCAAGATGGCAGAGATGTATACTGAATCACTGCTTGAGAGTTTGAAACGATACGAGAAAAAACGTATCTGAGTACATAATCGGCCCCTCTATTTAGGGCAGACTTTATACCATCGAAATTGATATAGTATCTATATGAATCCAATGAAAAGTGCCCTGGCATTTTTGATGGTCTTGATATTTTTCAGTGGAGCAGCGGCGCAGGTGGATACAACAATATTTCCAGTAAGTATATCGACTGATTTTATCAACCCCTACATCCACCCTGACGAGATTCAAGACTATTCGATTTTAATCACCCCCACCACAGGCCGGGTAGAGAACTTAAAACTATCTATTTTTGGAAAGATTGCAGATTATGTCACACTGGAGGACGTTGCCCTCAACATAGGTTATGGGGAGACACAAGAGATTGGAATCAAGCTCAATACAACTGGTGCGCCCGTTGGAACATACTCGGGGTTCCTAATATTGAACCACAACGACAGTATCAAGGAAATTCCCATAAAGATAAACATAATCCCAAAAGAATCAAAAGTTGACATGAGCATGGAAGTCACAACAAAAGAAGTAAGGCTGCCAGAGCCGATAAAATTTTTGGTCACTATTTACAACGTTGGACAGAGGGATAGGTTCAATTTACACCTGTCCCATACCTTAAACAGCGATAACGGCGACATACTGGAAATTTTGGAGGAGGATGCGACACTTGTGACCTCGCTAACCCTTGAGCGGACCTTCTTCTCAGAGGACTATCCCCTAGAGGATGGGCTTTACTATATAGAAACTACCGTTAGTTATGATGATAAAACTCAAACATTCGTGGACACCTTTGAATTCAATGAACCGTTCTGGACCACTACCAGGATAGCGGTTATATTCATTGTAATAATCGTTGGAGCGTTCGGCGCAGGATTTTATTTTTACAAAGGTTAATATGTCATCTCCTTGACTCTCTTGAGCCGTTCCCTGATACGTTCGAATTCTTCTGTCTCAATCTTGAATACTTCTGCGTAGATAAAGTCCACGACTCCGATGACATCCCCCTTTTCTATTCTTCCGTCACCCATACCCTGAAAAACCGCATGCGTTGCTGTGCGTGGGACCTCTATTTTCTGCTGAGGGTCTTCAATAAGCATTATCGTGTTGCCATAGGGGTGCCTTACATAGCTGTCTATAAAGGAAAGGCAGTTTTCTGGTATTTTCAGTGGCACTATTTTGATGGCGACTGTTTCACCTGTTAAAACCCCAGTCTCGTCATCCGAGAATATCGTGTTGATTACTCTATGGATGGGATTTGATGTCGCGTAGGATACATCATATCCTTTGTCTGTATTTTTTATTCTCTCCAACATAGTCCCCGCAAGAGTTTGAAACTAAATCGTACTTAAGTTTTATGTATATTATTATTCACTTGTTACAAATTACATTAATTGCGGGTGAGATTATGAAAGTCAGTGAACTAATGTATCCTCCGACGTGGGTGGCCTCCGATACATCAATCCTTGAGCTTGCGAAATTAATGGAGGACAACACAGTTGGGTTTGTACTGGTTGACCTTGGGGACAATAAGCAGGGGATTGCTACCGAGAGAGATATCCTCTTCAAGGTTGTAGCAGAGGACAGAGATTTCATAAAGACGCAGGCAAAGGACATAGTGACAGAAAACCTCTACACAATAGACCCGGATAAACACGTGAGAAAGGCCTGCAGGCTTTTTAATGAGCACAACATAAGAAGGCTTTTGGTAACCGAAGGCGATGAGCTTCAGGGGGTGGTCTCAAGCAAGGACACATCCCGCTGCAATATCTTCATGTATGACGAATACGTGCAACTGCTCGCAAGTAAATCAGATGAGGAACCAACCACTAGACTTATGCGGCAGGTTACCGATATAATGCGAGAAGTTGCCAAAGTAGACCCCGAGATGTCTGTGCTCGATGCCGCTAAATCGATGAAAGAGAGCATGGTCGGTGAGGCCATAACGAAAGTCGATGATAAATACGCGATAATAACCGAGATTGACGT
>JAZFSF010000116.1:0-13385 GCA_036446055.1 Bathyarchaeia archaeon
CTATACGCGGCCTGTCGTTTGACGCGGACACCGCGAAGCCTCAAAGAGATCGCAGAAGCGAGCACACGTCGGCGAAAAGAAATCTCAAGGTGTTACCGACTACTCCAACGCGAACTAGATATCAAGATGCCCGTGGACGACCCATCAAAATACATCTCAAAGATTGCGTCTCAAGTGGGACTGACTCAGAAAACCCAGAATACTGCTTTCAAACTTCTAGAAGGGGCGAAGGAAAAGAAGGGTATTGTTGGGAAAGGACCCACTGGAATGGCGGCTGCAGCGCTCTATATCGCTGCCATCATTAACGATCAGAGTCTCACTCAGCGAGAACTGGCGAAGGCAGCGGACGTAACTGAGGTCACCGTCAGAAACCGTTATAAAGAACTCGATAGAATCCTCGGTCTCAAGTTACGGTCTAGAAAGAAACATTAATCATCAAGAACCCTGCTTCTATAATGTAGAGAATGATTCTCTCGTTGATTAGAAGGGGCGACTGAGAAGGGTCTTCATATCACGTTGGCGGCGTAGGGTGGTGTGGACTTTCCTCTTCACAGTTTTTTCACAGGATTCATGGTAGATTTCAAACGGGATTTAGTCAGTGACAATCCAAATATTACTTCAAGAGAACTCGTTGTCTTCACTTTAGATGGAGACTTTCTAGGGATACGGTGATATAGAGGGATATGTTTATGACATAGAAGGACCTATTTATAGTGTAGATGATGTTAATGAACAGCGATTTGAGTTATGCTAAACTCAAGACTTTCAACGATTTGGTTAAGTTTGTAGGAATGTCTTCTTCTCCCTTCCTTTTCTATGTGGAGCTTGCGGGGAAGCATGTGTATTTTGTTCAAATAATGAGTTTTGGCGGGGGGCGAATGATTTATTATGCGGAGTTAGAAGAGCGGATTTCGGAGAAATACGTTGTCTTCAATCGTTTTCGAGGTGAGATTTCCTTTAGTGACCAATTCAGCTCAAGTGGTCAGAGCGCTCACATCCCCATCTTTGAACTGGAAAAAACAAATCTTTTCACGGATTTTCCGACAGAATAGGAGTTATCTTAAATGAGGCAGGATATCTTTTCTCCTCTCCAAAATCACGTACCCCGACATCGCTTGTAGAAGTTTCAGACAACAAGTAGCTCCCCGAGCCAGCAGAGGAGAAAAAGCTGTAACTTATTCATGAGGGCTCCGTAAACCTTGAATGCGTTGTTAAAGGGAGGATTCGGTTAGGTTCTCTCTACTCGTTTCTCAGCAAGGCTATCCGAGTTCACGTGGTTCAAGAGGTTTTGAACGACGCGGAGGAAGTGCCTTCGTCTACAATACCCTTGAATATCGGAGCATCCACCATAAGATTGACGTGAAAGGATTCGCGAAAAAATAAATACGTCAAGGCACACTAGAGAGTCTGAAGAGGTTAAAACGTTGCAAGAGGTTACGGCAAATGAAGCTTGGCTGAGGAAGTATCCCGAAAGGACGGTTCTAGCTGTCTCAATAGACGGAGCTGGTAGACCCAACATCATTACCTTGGGGTGGAACATGCCCGCTTCCAGCAATCCCCCCATGGTCGTAATATCTATCGGTGTAACCCGGTATAGCCACAGACTTATCCAAGAGTGCGGGGAGTTCGTCCTAGTCTTTCCAAGCATAGACGTCGAGGAGGAGGTTTTGTATTGTGGAGCCCACTCTGGAAGAGAGGTGGACAAGTTCAAGGAGACAGGATTAACGCCGTTGCCCTCCAAGTACGTGAAGCCCCCCCTCATCAAGGAAGGTGTGGTAAACCTGGAGTGCAAGGTCGTGGGAGAGCTGAGAACAGGAGACCACACCATCTTCGTAGGAGAGATCTTGACTGCTTACATCTCTAAAGAGCATAAGAAGGCGCTATTTAACATGGGTCGTAACGAACAGGGTAAAAGAAAGTTCAGAGGCTTCTAGGACTGATAAAGGGTGGCGTACTACGTTTATATCCTTCTCTGTGGCGATGGCAGTTACTATACTGGCTACACCCATGACTTGAAGACCCGGATGGAACAGCATTCGAAGGGGCAAGGTTCAAAGTACACGCGAATGAAGAAGTTGCGCCGAATCGTTTATTTCGAATGGTTTAACACTCGTTCAGGAGCCATGAAGCGGGAACGGGAAATAAAGCGGTTTACCCACAAGAAGAAAACAGCCCTCATCAATGAGAAACAAGGCGGTCCCCAATCCAACGAGAACAATCTTTGACCATCACTTCAATTCTGTGTTGTCTTCTTAATTTCCGATGAAGTGAAGACCAAAATACATAGTCCCGTAATTAGTTTTCATTCCTCGGAAAGAATCCTACCTCTGTAGTTATGAAGACTTATGCTTAACTTTGGTTTAAGAAGGACATGCGAGTGTTTTCCACACTATCACCTCATTTTCACATGGAAAGGGGTCTTTTTCTCCTTTTGTGTTCCTGTTGTCTTACTTAATATTTTTTTATAATGGCCTAGTTACATCAATCTTTTCGCATCGCTCTGCTCTGTATATCGTAAAATAAGCGTTTTAAGAGTACATTATGTTTATAAGAGGGATTTACGTCAGCTACTCTGAATTCGACTCCACGTGGGACGTCTTAGGAATAATGCGGTCTTAAAAATTCGAAGCCGTGAATCCACGTTACCACTATCGATTCAACCTTAATGTCATGTGGGTGAAGACTTGGCTCGAAGCGAAGCAAAGAAAAAATATGGAAAGGGCAGTCGACCCTGCCGGAGATGTGGCTCCTATGGTCCCATCGTCCGATCCTACGGCATAAACATGTGTCGTCAATGTTTTAGAGAGAATGCCCCCGCTCTAGGGTTCAAGAAGTATTCTTAGGAGAAAATTATCGTGAACACTTCCCACAAGAGGACTCGTAAATCTCGGATGCCTCCCACGAGAACACAAAAGACTGTGGTGGACGCATCTGGCGTTATACTCGGGCGACTTGCCAGCTACATTGCTAAGCGCATCCTTAATGGCGAAGAGATTATTGTTGTGAACGCTGAAAAAGCCGTCATCTCCGGGAGTAAAAAACATACTAAAGACGCGTTTAAAACCAGGCTCGGACGAAGAACATTGGGGTCTCAGACGAAGGCTCCAAAGCACCCGAGGCGACCTGAAATGTACGTTCGTAGGGTTGTGCGGGGGATGCTTCCCTGGAAGAAACCACAGGGCAAGATAGCGTACCGGAGGTTGAAGGTATACGTTGGAGTTCCACAGGCTTTGAAAGAGGCTTCAACTCAAACCTTCCCCGACGCGGTGAAAGACCTGTTTCCTTCCATGACTGTCGGTGCGCTCATGAGCGACTTTGGCTGGATTAACCCCTTGGAGGCGAGTCACAGTGCCCCATAGACTAAGAAAGGTTCGAGGACAGCGCGGCTCTAGAACCCACGGGTGGGGACGGGTTGGTCAGCACCGTAACGTTGGCATGAGAGGCGGTCACGGAAAAGCTGGACGAAAAAAGCACAAATGGACTTGGGTCATCAGATATGAACCCGATTACTTCGGAAAGCACGGCTTCAAGCGAGCCTGGGTACCCACATCAGAGACATTGAACGTCGGTGAGTTAGATGAACAAGTCAACACACTCTTGACTAAAGGTTTAGCCAAAAAAATGCAAGAAGGGGTCGCCGTAAACCTTGGCAAACTGGGTATTGATAAACTCCTCGGTTCTGGGAAAATCACTCAACCACTGATTGTGACCGCTAAGTCTTGGAGTGAAGCCGCGGCCAAGAAGATTGAGCAAGCAGGAGGACGCGTTCTCTCCACAGAGAACGACATAGCAGAGGACGGGAACATCTCCGAATAAGAACGCTTTTTTCATAGTTCAAGTAACGATTTCTAAATTTCTCCAGTCCAGATTCGATTGATTCTAGGAAATATTGGATGTGAAGAGGATACTCCAGAGAATGTGAATCTCGTTTTTAGTTTATAATAACTTCGCTTACGGGTTCGAAGTATCCTTCAGGTGGTCTTCATTTTACACATTGCACGTTCAAGAAAACTAAAATATTTTCGTCATGATGGCTATGTTGAGTCCACAATGAATCCAAATCACTCAACGGACCGTTAATCCCTCAAACAGCGAGGTACAGTTTTCTTCTCTACGTTTGGGTCAAGTCCAGAAGACACGCTTGGGCGTGGTCCTTCACTCGGACCTTTCGATAGATTTTCTGAACCACGCCATACTCGTCCAACAGGAAAGTGGTTCGTTCGATGCCCATGAAGGTTTTACCGAACATGCTCTTCTGCTTCCATACGCCGTAGAGGCTCAAGACTTCTCCTTCGGGGTCACTGAGTAAGGTGAAAGGAAGTTCATGTTTTTGTTTAAATTTCTGGTGGGATTCGACGCTGTCTTTACTCACTCCAAGGATGATGGCGTTCTTCTTCTCAAAGTCCTTGATGGCGTCTCGGAAAGCCTTAGCCTCGTTGGTGCATCCTGGGGTGCCGTCCTTTGGATAGAAATAGAGCACCACCTTTTTTCCGATGTAATCGCTCAACGAAATATCTCTTTTCTCATCTGACTTTAGTGTAAAATTGGGTGCTTCTTCGCCTTCGACAACCAACAAAATTTCGCCTTAGATAGATGTATCGTTTATCATAAAAGGGGTGGTGCCCTTTTTTCTTTCAGTTACGAGATGGCTTTGAGCAGTCAAACGTTTTTTCGCGCAGTTAAGAGTGCTCACCTGAAGCACAGCGCAGAGAACAAATATTGTTCTCCGTACAGTTTGACCGTTCCCCCCCTTTTACTCAACTGCCACCTCATTGTCCTGAAAGGGCCACCATTTTGCCCCCATATATGCTATTATGAACAGAAATAATAACCTTATGTGAAGGCGACGTCGCAGTCGTTGATACTTACCGCAATAAGTAGTGTCTTGGGTATCTGTCGTACATTCTTAAGAGGTAAAAAATACGTAGAATAGGTGGATTATGCATGTATGAAACGGATCTGATTCTTTGTAAGTTGTTGCTGTATAATTTCCTATCTTCTTACGTTGTGTAAGAGCAGGGACGAGTTGGGTGATATGGTATCGGATGCGAATGCTGAAGAGGGACTCTAGTAGCTAGCTAGATATCTGGTGATGATAACATATCTGATGTGATACCTTTACAAGATCTTATGCTCGCATTTGAGCCATACTTTGATTTGGTAATACTTGGTGAAGGGGATGTGGACGCATAGATAATCAATCATATACTCTTACTTTTTCTTTCATATACATTAATCTTGATTGCTAGCTTTCATCAATCGATCTCGCCAGAGTCTACCGAAAAGCCTTATCTCAGGAGGACGTTAAACAGCAGTTTAAATGTGCCATGGGTTTGAGCCCTGTGCTGAACTCTGAAACCTATTAGCACGACTTGACCTTCACCGATGTGAGCAGTCACCATCCCCGCTTTCCGCCGTAGTTTCTCCTCACCACTGAGCCACCCACTACCAAGCACATCTCGGTCAGGGTAGCTAACGATTATCTCGTATCGATTGTTGAATCCCGAGGGAAGGATTTCGAAGGCAGGGCTGTCCCAGAAGAGGATGAGGCATTCCTTAGGCATCCCGTATCCCAAAGGGTGAGTGATGTGAACGGTGGTGTGGAGGGTTGATCCCGGACAGAAGAATTCCTTGGTCGACACTTTGTCTAAGACGTTTTTCATTTGCAGTCCGAAAGATTTGATGGCGAAGGCACAGGATGCGTTGAAGGTAATCAACGTTCCCCCCATTTTAACAAATCTCTTCAATGATGCGATGCCTTCCTTACCGATACCGCTTCTAAACTCAGGTGGATAAGCGGAACGACGATTCATAGATCTCTCGTCGATGTTTTCTCCTGTGATGAGGACGGTTGAGTCACTTGGCAGAATGATCACATCAAACTGCTCGTTTAAGACCCGACCTTTGATGTCGTCGTCCTGTACCGTCTTAAAGGGAAACTCAAATTGTTCAAGGAGCCATCTAGTCCACCCCTCGTCGATGTTGCCTCCCCAGAAACGTTGATACATTCCCACACGCAACTGTCGAACGGGTTGCTTCTCCTTCACAGTCTCTGCGAGGGGATGGATGTCCAGATGAAGCTCTTTGGCTACGCTGTCCAAGAGTTGAGGCTGAGCTCCCTGAACGATGAAGGCTCCCGGTGGGAGGTGAATGCTGCCGTTGTTCAAGGCCTTCGGGATGCGCCACACAGTAGCCCCACTGACTAACAACCTGTTCACGGCTCTATAGCTGTCGTTTAGCCTGCAATCCAACACATAACCCTCAGAAGAGGTCCCTTTGAGGCCCCCCTCAGGATACCGGACCTTCACAATCTTCTCGAAGGCTTCTTTACTACATGCGTTGATCGCATCGACTTGAACGCCCATGAACTCCGCCATAGTGTCCGTGGCCGTATCTGATGGCTTTATGGGCGTCCCATCTTGTTGCCGAGTCCAGACATTATCCGGATAAAAAGTCCGTCCCAGCAGAGTCTTCATCACACCGCTCTTGGGTTGGGCTAAGAAGACCACAAAGGACCCCGCAGGATACAGCGTATCTCCTCCTTTGAACTCCTTCAAGGATCTATGAATCTCAATGCCCTGTGCTAGTAGCTTTTCCACTAGCTTTAAGGTGGTCAGTAAATCATGTTGATTCCGGGATATGACGTATGCCGAGGGAGTCCCATGGGCTCCTCGCTCCGTCTGCCGCTTGGCTTTCAGGTATGCGTTCCGAAGGACTTTCTCTCGAAAACGCGCTGCCAGGTCTAAGGTCGCCCAAGCCGTGATTTTCTGTTGCTCAACAATATCCCGTAGACACCACCACCCTCCTGGCCACGGATTCGGGAAATTCGTCTGAGGCATGTAATGGGCGAAACCTCGAAGGGGTCCATTTCGATCTTCCCTCAGTTGGCTTGGATGGATATAGAGGGGAGTCGCCAACTTTGCGCTAGCGGACTCAGTGTGCATGCCTGTGATGTTGTGGTAGCGAGTTAATGCATGGGGGCCTAGATGGTGCCACGACATGTATTGAGCCGCCGTGAGGATGCCGGTCTTTCCAGCTTCTTCGAGGCTGTATGCCATGTGGTTGCCGTACCAGCTCTGCTCTCTCAGGATCAACGGATCCGCGTGGGGGTGAAGGGGTTCGCAGTAGGGGGGGACAAAGAGTCGTGCGCCATAGCTCCCCATGTGATGGTGGTCGATGAAAACCTGAGGCGTCCATTCGAGAAACAGAATCGAAGCCATGTATTTAGACTCAATCATATTTGTCTGAAAAGCATCTCGACAGTTATCATGTCCCCCGTATTTATGGTAGAGCCGAGGTGGATTGCAGCCCTCATATTTGGTTCCCAGCCATTTCCGGTACCAATCGGTGACCATGATCTGTCCATCAGGGTTAGCACAGGGAATCATAAGAAAGATCACTTCATCCCGAACCCGCTGAACCTCTTTAGAATCATCCGTGAGGAGGTCATATGCGAGCTCGGGAGCCATTTGGGTGCCTCCAATCTCGGTAGCATGGAAGCTCATAGATTGGCATACAACTGCTATTCCTTCTCGTATAAGAGGGGCTATCTCTCCCGCTGTCAACCCGCGTGGGTCGCTGAGTTTCGCATTTACTTCTTTGATCCGTTCAAGGTTTTGTAAGTTCTTGACCGAGGATATGATAACGAGGAGGAACGGATTTCCCTCGGTGGATAGTCCCAAGTCGATGACTTTGATTGCGTCACTCTGAGCCTCCAGTAACGTAAAGTACTGTACAATCTGGTCCCAACGAGCGATTTTCCTGTCACTTCCCATCTGGAAGCCAAAGAACTCCTTTGGCGAAGACACCTTTCGAGACATAACTATCTCCGTTTATCAACTAACTTGGTATCGGTATATTAAAGTTCATATCCGTTAGCTAACTTATCTAAAAAAACAGAACCAATGGTTAATTAAAGATTCACTAATGATGCATTCATATCGCTTTAGGATTATTGAGGTTCTTTGGATATGCTTGTTTCAAGGCTTGAATTATAACGTTTATCAGACTATTCTCCACGTCATGCAAGCTAGTTAATAACTTCTGTTTGCTGACGACGTTTATATATTATGTGTTGAAAAAAACTACCTATAAAATGGATCAACTCCAGAAATTTCCTCAATTAGAATCCCAGCGACTGATTCTTCGAGAAATGACGTCGGGTGATATTGATTTTTATTTTCGTCATTTCAATGATCCAAAAATTGTTGAAGGCACTTGCTTTCTAGGGCCCAAAACTTTGGATGCGGCTAAGAAGGAACTTGAACGTTATTGTATCAATCCGTTTAAAGAAAACAAAGGCATTCGCTGGGGAGTCGTTTTGAAAGATGTTGAGGTATTGATAGGGACGCTTGGTTTTTACGATTGGGATAAAGACGTACGAAAGATGGAGATTGGGTATGATCTAGAACCTAAGTATTGGGGACTAGGCATCATGACAGAGGCATTAAACGCTGTTGTCCATTTTTGCTTTAAGACGATGAGATTAAATCGAATACAGGCTATAATTCCAGTTGGTAATTATCACTCCATGAATCTTGTTCGTAGACTTGGCTTTAAAAAAGAAGGCATTCTTAGACAAAACAGTTTCTTTAAAGGAACATACCAAGATGACCTCTGCTTTTCGTTGCTAAGAGAGGAATGGAAAGAAAAAACTAGCTAACCATTCACTCTGATTTCTAACTAACTAGAACAAACTGGTTCCAGCTGTAAAACAGCTAAATAACTTTTAAAATGTTTAGAAGTAGCTGTCTAAGATTTGTTATCCGACGACCTGTCTGTAAAATATTTCATGGGTTGAAGCATGTTAACAATTTGGAAACGGATTTAGTGCCAATGTTTGAGAAACAGTTTGGCTGGAGGTTACCACGGCTTTTGATGGATTAATTTAGTGAGGTGTGTCAAAGATAGTTAGCTCGAACTAAAAACCAGAGGAGATTTCACTCGCATTATACGCGTACTATAAATTTTACAGTAAGCTAGCTGGACTATTTATTCTTCATGGGTTACACTACGAAGCAAACTATAAAATGAGAGAAAAGTCATTATTAGATGCTGTTGCCTTGTTAGCTGATTGGCTTTGTTTTATAGGACTCTCTTCCCATAAACTTTGCTGTATTACCCAGCTCTCGTTCAATACTAAGCAGTACATTTGAGTTTCCTCGAACCTGTCCCGTGTTTATGCCAACAGCAAACTCTGCAGAGGGGTCACCTCTACTACCGCATGGATTGATGGCACCGTCGTGTCTTTGCATCAGTTGAACGGCGTCCATAGCTTCGCTTACGGTTCCAATCTGCGGTATCTTCAAGACCATGCAATTAGCTGCTCCCACCTCAATTCCCTTGCGGACGCGTTCCGGGTTTGTCACGAAGAGGTCGTCAGCCACAATCTCGATTCCCAGCTCCTTTGTTAAGATGGCGTGGCCTTCGAAGTCGTCCTCGTGAAGAGGGTCTTCAAGACTTATAATGGGATATGTGGCTACGAAGTCCTTATACATTTCAATCATGTCTTCCCGAGTTTTATCGTCATCCCAAAACATGCCAACATACCGATCCTTATCCGCCTCATAATAGCAGCCTGCTGCGCTATCAATGACGATTCCGGCTTTACCTTTATAGCCCATGTTCTCTATAGCCTCAGTTATGGCTTCCAAGGCGTCTCTATCGTCTTTCACAACAGTGAGAAAGCTTCTTCCCCGAGCAACCATAGGGCCATACTTCTTCTTCAAAAGTTCCATGAGTTCAGCTCGAATGATCTCGGTAACGTATACAGACTCTGAAAAGGTTTTTACGTCAAAAGCTACAAGCTCGTAACTCGGTTTAGCTAATCTAGTTTCGCCTGGGTCCCTGTATGTCCCCGCAACGCCAAACCCTATTCTTGGACAGGGAAGAGTACACGCGTTTACTCCACCAATGTATTTATAGAGGGGGAGACCCGAACTTTGGGCAGCGGCTTTTAAAGCGGCTATGGACACGCCAACGATGGCGTTAGCTCCTAACCGGGACTTATTCGGTGTTCCATCGAGCGTAATCATTGTGTCATCAATAAGTCTCTGCTGTGTGACGTCTATACCCATCAATTTAGGCGCGATTACTGTTTTAACAATCTCGATAGCTTTCAATACGCCCCTTCCAAACCATCTTTCTCCACCATCCCAAAGGAAAGCAGCCTCGTACTGCCCCACAGAAATACCTGAAGACGGTATATGCACTCCTCGCGCTCCATCATCTGTAAAAACAGTGACTTGAAGACCTACATTGCCTCTTCGACGATATATTTCTTCGGCTGTAATAGCTTTTATCTTTGCTCCCAAAAAATCACCAAACTTCATGTAGTAGGTTTCTATGTGTATATAAAATAATCCATAAAATAATCGATGCCTCACAAACGATTACATCAAGTATTTTCACTATATATTATACGCGTTAAGCCCTTCTGAAATTAAATAGAAGTTAAGAAACATGAAATAGCTTGACAAGACCACATTTTACGCATCCACACTTAAAACCAAGCGTATCCAGAGATGTGTAACAGGATTATGTGAATACTAATTGAAGAGGACTACAGCCATCTTCCGATTATTTTCGCGTTCACTCTTTTGATACACTGCATAGCTAGCTAACGATTTCCTCACACATTGCAGGAATTAGTAGTTGGACGATAGTAACACGGCTGAAAACATTTTTTGAGACAAGCTATACAGAGAAGTTAACGAAGATGTAAAGAGTTCCTACAAAAGACGCATCGGCTCCTATTTTGTCAGTGCATGAAAAGAACTTGAATTTAACAGCCCTCGGCTCATATATCCTATCAAATCTTCCTTACTCAGGCGATTTGCAACGTAGATGATACGGAGGTCGCGGACATTGGTTCCCCGAGCTCCAGTCACAATGTGGTCACCAAGGGTCTCCAACGCTTGGTAGGAGTTATGATTCGCTAACTCCTCAAACACGTCAACGCCTGCGTTCTGAGCACGCGCCATCGTGTAGCCATCCACAAGTCCTCCCGCCACATACGTGGGACCATCGGTTCCATCCGAGTCAGCAGACGCGATGACGATGTTCTCGCTTCCCGCAATCATGGGTGCCGAGGACAGAACGAACTCCTGATTTCGACCCCCCATCCCCGTCGCGGGACCGACCGTGACATCTGCCTCACCACCGAAGATCACTACACACGGTGGCTTGAACGGCTTACCATGAAGCTCGATCTCCCTGGCTAAATAAGCCATCACTCCAGCAACGTCCCTAGCTTCAATGCCATTCACGCTTGAGGCGAAGATGTTCGCTTCAACCCCTAACTCCTCTGCTTTCCGTCGCGCTCCTTCCAGCAAATATTCAGAGCCCATGACACGGAAATGGTAGGAGGGTTTTCCCTTTACTTCCTCTGGTCGAAGAGGCCCGTATCTCGGGTCGGCCTTAAGTAGATACGACTTAACAAGTTGTGGAGCCTTATCCCAGACCTTGGCGGTCTTCAAAACATCGATCGCATACTGATACGACCGGTCTCTCCTTAAGGGTCTGGTTAACGTACCAAATTTTATTACCTGAGACCCTTCATCGGTGTGAATCGTAATGAGTGTGGCGCCGTTCTTACAGACATATCGTTCGTGTCTCATCCGTAGATCTACAAGCATCCATCGAACTGAATTAGCATTTCCTAGACTAGTCCGATGCACTAAGTAGAGCTGTCTGTTCACCTCATTCAGGTCCTCCAACGTTATGCCTGGACCTGGCAAAGTCAAGAGCGCTGTCCCGCCACCTGACTCGCAGAAAAACACGATATCGCCATTCTTCGCCTTCTTCTCAATCTCCAGAATTCTCTTGGCTCCCTCAACGCCATCTTCATCGGGTATGGGGTGACCAGCAAAAGTCACGTTTATCCGCTTACACCATTTGGGCTCCCCCTTCTTAGCGTTCACTTGCCCTTCGGTAATAAGATCCCCTAAAACGTCTTCAACAGCGTACGCCATGCGTTGAGCAGCCTTCCCACCACCCACAACATAGATATTTTTCACATCCGATAACTCAAAAACGAGGGGATCCCATTGTATCGCGTTTCCCCTTGGCTGCTCAACAGGAAAATTCGTGTTTCCAACAAAGAGCTTTTCATCTTTGATGCGAAGAAGCTTCTTTGTGTTCTCGTAAGGGTCTGCAGCTGTAAAACCGGCTTTAAGAATCTCGAGGACAATCTTTCTTCCAGCTACATTACCATGAGAGAGAAGAGTTTTCACATTATTTATTGTCATACCATCATTTCCTTATAGAATTCAGGCAGTCTAGAGGGCCTGTTGAATCTTTGCGGTTCCTAATTCAAAGGCGTTTCTCAGAGCCTGATTGGAGACACCCACAGTGATTTTATTATTTTTCGGATTCCTCAGCTCATCCTTGAAGCCTTCCCAACCTCTGTAAAAAAATTTCCGACACCCTTTGGAGACAGTCTGTGTGATGACAGCAAAAAGCTCAGCAAGATAGGGCTTGTTCAAGTACTTCATTACAATTCTGACTAGAGTCTTTCGAATCTCTGGGGAGAGCTTCATAACATCACTTATCCTGTAGCTGATTCTATAACCCAGAAAAAAATGTAAGGGTAAATATTTACTTTATATGCATATGCGACGTCACGTTATTCAAAACGTAATCAACAACCATTATTTAATCTAGCTAGAACCTTCATTTACTGATTTTGAAAAGATGTTAAAAGCGTTGAATGAGGTCATTAGCGCGCGCGTTTTTAGTTATACGAACACGTCTGATGTTGCCAACCTAATGCGAAAATCCATAGACCTCTTGTTGATCTGAATAAACGAGGTAAGGCTAATTAATACGGAAATGTAACGAAACAATGTAACGTTGGAAAATATTTGTATGGATTTTAAAGGTTCCTAAAGTCATGTTTTAAGGGAATATTTGGAATATTTGACAAGCCCAAAAAAACTTTTCTTTTAAAATGTTCTATATGCTTTTACATCTCACGTACGCGTTTTACCTATGACGTTAAAAATAAGTTCATCATATCAATTGTATGACCAATTATGTATTTTAGGAAACTCTTAATTGAGTTACACAAGCTAGAAAATAAGGAACTTATTGAAGAATTCAATTCCGCTTTTATTGCCTTTCACCTCAAAACCGATCAAGGAAGTATCAAACGATCTCAAACGCATTCATCAAATGGGTTTTCTCAAAAGAAAGCGCAAAATGCGTCGCTGTCTGTCCCAGATGGGAAAAACCTGTTTTCTATATACAATTTTAACGAGAATCATTTACGTCATTTCACGTTAATTGTTTACGTTAAAAGATTGATTTCTTCATTTTCTGAATTTTTGGGCTTCATTTTCTGAATTTGGAGCTAAAAACACATGAATTCGGTAAATTTGGGCATA
>JAZFSF010000117.1:0-16409 GCA_036446055.1 Bathyarchaeia archaeon
AATTAGAAGCTTTTTTCTTTTGGTATGAGGATGTTAATCTTGGTTACGAAATCTATATGTTTAAGTGAGGAGCCGTGTAATCGATGTGTGCTTGAGGTCGTCGAGGCTCAGATAGTAATGGTATCTCTTTTTTTCCAAATCTGAATGTTTAAGGATGAATATAATGGTGTCAAAAACAAAGAATGTCGACCCCAAAAAAATTCTAATTGGGCCACCTAAATTAACCCGCTTTGAACGGGCGAGGATAGTTGGTGCTCGGACGCTTCAGATTTCGATGGGAGCTCCTTTGTTGATAGAGGTCCCAGAAGGATTGACGACGTCTGTCGATTTAGCGATGAAGGAGCTTGAGGCTGGAGTTTTACCGATAACGATTCGTAGGCGGCTTCCTGACGGAACGCATCAGGACATCCCAGTGCAATGGCTTAAATAAAAACCAGCTTTAGACACAATCTTCCTAAGGACGTAGTTTTCTGATTGAAAACTGTTAAGGGAAAAAATCTGGAACTGGGGTGATTCTCCTTTGGGAGATTCTGAGAAAAACAGTTGGCTCATAGCAACACTAATAATGACGATAATTTCCTCAATAGCATTCATCATCCAAAGAGCCATAACCCCGATTTTCACCTATGCCTTTGAGGTGTGCGTGTTCTATGTTCCAACAATCGTACTGTGGATAATTTATATGAAAAAGAGACAGGAGTCAAAAGAGTCTAGGGGACTTTCCTAGCCATGATATAGGCGTCCTCCCCATCTTTGTAATAGTTTTTTTTAGCCCTAACTACACTGAATCCAAGCTTCTCGTACAGTCTGACAGCGACTAGATTACTCACTCGGACCTCTAAATAGCATTCCTTCGCGCCATACTCAAGCATACTCTTCAAAGCTTTCGAAGCCAGAGCTATACCTACCCCTTTTCCTCGATATTCAGGAAGAACCGCTAATGAAACGACGTGACCTTTCTTTATTAAATTAAATCGTCGCATTTCAGACAAACCAAGTTCAATTCGACACATAATGTACCCCACAACGGTGTCGGACGTAGATGCAACGACAAAAGTCTTGGGAAAACGATAGTAGAGCATGAAGTAAAAAGCTTGATTATAGTTTTCAGGGAGACAAGAACGATTGATCCCCATGACTTGGCTAATGTCTGCGGTGTTGAACACGCGGATGTTGAATTTCTTATCAAAAGTTATGTTCTCATTCTTCCTTCTTTTTTAATGACAGGTAGAGTGGTGGATCCATGGGGTAAAACAAGAATCTTCCCAAGCCGCCCCGTCATTCTTAAAGCTGATTTTAAGGCGGCGTTCACTGTTTTTGCTGTCCGCAACTTGAAGACTCCCGTTGCATAATAGTCAGGCATAACGGACACCAGAATTATTTTCACCTTTCCAAGGGCTTTCAGAAGGTAATAGGCTTTGTGGCCACCAAAGAGAAAATTCCTTCGTATCTCCCGTCGAATTCTTGAGAGCGAGTTAAACCGCACCATCCAATCGTGGAAAGTCTTGTTAGAATACCCCTCCAAGCATTCGGCGACTAACACCACAACACCTTTATTCTTCACCACCTTCAAAGCGGAGTCGATGCCCATGTACGCTTGATATAAGTCTATGTCAAAAGGAGAACCCCCGGGGCTGACAACAACAATCTCGGCAGGCGTTTCAACAGGTACCATGCACAACTCATTCAACAATTGAACGCCTTCCTGAAAGACCTTGTCAACATCCCCTGCAAAAGCCTTGACAATTTCTCGCTGAGAATTTTGTACCACATTTAAAGCCAAATCTACATCAACGAGATGAAGTGCCTCCTCCATGTCCAAATGAACTGGATTTCCATCGAGGTTTCCCGTTGTGGCCTTGGAATCTAAGAGGAGAGCATGATTGTGTTGAATGGTTTCAATCCCAGTAATTGCAGGCAGGATGCTTTTTCTGCCCCCGCTGTAGCCAGCATAATCGTGCAAGGCAATATCCCCTGTCAGAATTTTTAAATCAGCGTCCAAAAAAGTCTTGTTAACTGAAACCTTTGTTCCAAAACTGGTTTTCCCCACATACTCAAGGTCTTCGGCGAAGCAATCATGAATTTGAATATTTATTCTGTTCCCTAGAGTTTCTCCAAGTAGTGTTAACCCTTCCGCTTCTGTTATTGTATGTATTCCGTAGCCGAAGATTATGGTTATATCCTCGTCCTGGACGCTGATTTGATTCAATTTTTTCAGGAGAGAAGAAATAATCAAGCGGGTGGAGGTGGACCTAATTTTATTGTCTACGACAATGGCAACCGTCTCCCCAGATTTCACAACCGCATCCAACTTCGGAGTTCCC
The DNA here is from genome assembly GCA_036446055.1 of Bathyarchaeia archaeon. Classification (GTDB taxonomy): domain Archaea; phylum Thermoproteota; class Bathyarchaeia; order RBG-16-48-13; genus DAOVBJ01. Next base: position 2,325 of record JAZFSF010000117.1, read on the forward strand.
AACGGGTCTTCGAGGGCGTCATCCACTTCCTTGAACGGATTTATAACTCCCACTCGTTCATTCACATCTATAACACCCAACAAGTTCTCGTTTGGCACCTTCACAACCACTTCGGTCATGCCGTAGGGAAGCCACACTTCAACCAGAATAATCACACCGTATTTTTAAATAGGAATCAGTTTTGTTCTATCATTTAAGCCTAACGTATCAAATCAAGCGTCCTTTCAGAAAAAGCACTAAGGAACCAATGAACTAGAGAGACTTTTGGTAGATGCTGGTTTCCTAATCACTCCACGTCATATCTACTCACATCTATCTTTCAAGAATGAACAACAAAAGGCTTACTTGAAAAATCTTCGACTGGTGTTTGATGATGTACTCAGGGTTGTTTTTATTGCAGTATTTGCTTCATCGTTACTCGTAGAAGGAAGCGTTGACCTCTAACTATAGGTTTTATCGCAGGTTTACTGACCCATATCTCGTGAAATAGTCGATCCAGTATTGCCCGACGTCAGGTGGTAAATCATCCTTTACCGAGTTATAGATCGTCTTTGCATCCAGTATTGAGAACGCCTTGATGTTGAATTCGTCTTGGATAAATTTGACAGCACTTCGTTGCTCAACGTTTTCAGTATCTCCCATCTTTTCCTGACGGTTCACCACCAGTACCAAACCCACTACGATGTGGGAGCCAAGTCGCTTCAGCTTCTCCAAGGCATCTACCTTAGTTCCTCCTGTAGTAGCGACGTCGTCAATTAACAGAACCTTCTGTCCCGCTTTGAAGTGATTGGCTCCGACAATAATCCTGTCTGCTGATACGTCACCATAAGTTTTCTCCTCCTTTCGGTCGTAGAGGTATCGCTTATTAATCCCGTAGAGGTCATTCAATCCCTCACAAGCCAGCGCGGCAAGAGTTATCCCTTTGTAAGCGGGACCGAAGATGAAATCGAAGTCCTCAAGTTCTCCTTCGTCGAGGAGGAACGCGATGTAGCTTGCTAGGAGCCACTTCATCTCTGCCAAAGACGCGCCGTCGGTTAAAGAGCCCACATTTATAAAGTATGGAGAGGCTCGTCCACTCTTGAGAGTGAAGAGCTCCGTAGATGTGGGTGCGATTTTAAGTGCGTTTTTTGCTAACAAAAGGTTCAAAAATTTTTTCACGATTTTTTCTTTTGAGACCAAGCCTCTACCGACGCTGGTGCTTGCCAAATCGTTCTCAATCTTCTCTGAGGAAAGGAACGTTCCGCATGATGCACATTGAAGTCTCAGCGTCTTAACGTCTGCCTCGTTAAGTACATTGAACGTCGTTTGTTTAGGCTCATGCTCTGCGTTTGTAACGCAAGAAGGGTTGGGACACGTGAAGAGTGTCTCAATTGTGTTTGGGTAATGAATCGTCTGTTCTTTTTTGATCTTCCCGTTTTCAATTAGGGTTATTGTCGCTTTTGGAGCCACTAGGGAGAGGTAATCCACGTCCTTTGAAGTGAGATATTTTCCCTCAATTGTGATTAGGTCCTTCTTGCCATGGGTTGAGCTGTCTATATTCTGTGCTACTATGACTGTAGACGAAGGATCAGGACATAAAATCTTCAGAACAGACAAGGCCTTACCTGGGGGGATATGGTCTACTACCACACCATTCTTCATCTTTCGAACGAGCAGCTCTTTCTCCACCAATTTAACACCCTCGCTCTTCAAATCCTTTGTTCTTTGTCGTATCTTATGTGTGTTACCTTTCAACAGGCTAATACAATCCAGATAAAATTGTTACTGCTTTCTTCCTCACCTCATCTTTCATAAGACACTTACTTCCGTCGTGGAGAGACCCCAGCAAGACCCGTCAGCTGAAACACTTTAAAACACTCATCGAAACAATCTCTTGACGGTTACGTGATGGTTTTAAGTTGGATAACAAAACAGTAAGACTTTATAAAAGACGTATATCAAATCTTCAAAAAAATAGGCGTCTTAAAGTTTGGAGGCTTCCTCCTCAGACGATAGAGGGAGTACATACTACATAGACTTTCTACTGATTTCCAGCCTTCCAGAAGCTTTCTGAAGGGTGGAAAACGTATACGTCAAATTGGTCAAAATCGTTTTAAACCCCGTGACCTTCCACCATGTTACGGGAATACCGATGACGGGAATCCCCTTCGTGTTCCTCCCCTCCTTCTTCTTAGACAAACCTTTCTAACATTAGAAAGCAATCCATAGATATGGAAGACTGGTGGAAGACCTCAAACATCTTAAAGATTCATTCTCGTCAACGACTTAGTAGCGAGTGGTCAAAGCCTGCTATTAACGACGAACACCATCACTGCCAAAGGCAGCGTAATACACGATGCCTTAGTATTGATCGATTGACAGGGAGAGAGGAAAAAGCGTTGACAAGGACGGGAAGTAGATTGCACTCATTGAATAAAATGTATGAAGTGGCTCAAAACTTCTACGATTTAGAGGTCATAGACGACCTCTAGTAAAAGGGAATTTAAAACATATTCAGCTACATTGAAGACAAACTAGCTATCAGAAGATTCCTTTGCCGTCCATATGTGACTGAAGCGGACGTAAACCAAGCATCATTGAAAGGTCCTCTTGCTACTGGCGTGTAGGGTTTGTGTACAAACGTCAGGAATTCTTTTTCTTGGTAGGAAATAGGTCATCCATTAGAAGCCGTAAACAGTATTCGAAAAACAATATAAAACGATGGCTAAAAAGGAAAAAAGAAAATCAAAAAGATAAAGAGAAACTTTAACGATTAGAAATTGTCTCTAGGATTTCTGAGAAAGCAGATCCTTATTTCTAAAGGCGTCTAGTATCTTCTTCTTGGAGGTCTATGTTTCTCCCAACATGTTCTACAGTAGACAGGCCTTCCTTCCGTGGGCTTGAATGGTACTTCGCATTCTTCTCCACAGTCAGAACAAACGGCTTTAGTCATTGTTCTTGGCCGGTCAAAGTTTCTATAACCCATTTTCTTCACTTCTTTTTTTATTGCTTATACATTTGTTCTTAACAAACAGTGTACGAGCGTCGTATTACGTAACTCCTACTTAAACTTATGTCTTTTTTTCTTTGAGTTGTACAACGGTTAAGAGTGGAGTGAATGGAGTAAAAATGGGGAGGAGTACGTTTATGAAAAGCTTTAAAAGCATTTATGATTATGGGCGCAGATAACCTGTGTGAATATACGCGTTATAGCTGAACGGTTGTGTTCATCCTCGTTGATGAATGGTTCAGGGGGATTGACGGAGATTACGATAATAATTGATGACGCTGGTAGTGGAGATTTACTCTTTGGCGTGGTAATAGGTGCTTATCAAAACGAAAGTCAGGAGTTCAAGTATGATGTGATTGACGTTCAATACTTCCAACCGCCAAAGTTTGGTAAAAAAGAGTATTTGAAACAAACATCGAAAATCGTTTTTATAATATTAGGGAAACTTCGCCTCGAACCAGATGAACCGATTATGATCTGTAGAAGCTATCTTTTCGATGAAGTCTTTGATAAGTTGACACAACTATATGGTGCCAATCGAATTCGCAGAGTGAAAGTGACAGGAGAGCCGCAACGCCTAACTGAATTAGCGTACTTAGATGAGGTGAGAAATTTGGGTTATGAGCCCCTCACAAATAGGGAAGAGAAGAGAGCCAAGAGCTTCTTTGACATGCTGCGATGGCTTAAAAAGAACCCGGAAAAAGTGAAATATGCTAAGACGGGTTGGCCTCGTCTCTCCAGATATCGCATGTTTAGAGAAATAATAGGCAATGTACGAAATCGAAAATGATAGAAGCACTTCCTGCCAACTATTCATAAAAACTAAGTTTTTCTTCGAGACCTTTTATTTATCAATACTCTAATCGTCGCTCGAAAAAGTGTTCTACAAAGTCAGAATACAGTAAGAGTTAACGCGTGAGTTTGACGTTCGGTCTTAGTCAAACTACTAACATGAAAGTTTTACAACGACTTACGGTCTGCTTACTTCTTCGAGGTGGTTTTATCGCAACCACACAGTATGTCTCTAGTTTGCTTTTCATGTTTAGTTAGATGCTTAACGAAAGCCTGTACAAAGTTTGTTGATGAAGACGTATGCGTGTTCCTAACGACTAGCTTATAGCACTAAAAGCCTTAGCAAGTTTCTCTTTAAATAGGGAGAAAGGTGTTAGCTGATAACCAAGGAGCCTTTGCGAAGCTTCTGTGTCATACCAGTCAAAGTAGCTGTCATTTGATTGGTAATCAACTGTCCCCGGAAAACCAAATGCGTCAAAAACCTCATCGACAAAGTGTTCTCCGGTCATCCTCCAACTCATTCCACCAGCAATATTCAAGACTTTTCCTGTAACCTCGCTCTCTACGGCGGCGACGAGGGCAGTGACCACGTCATCTCGATCCACGAATTCAACCCTCTGTTTCACCCGGAACTGGACGGGTGACGGAAACTCGAAGGGGACAGCGGTGTAGACCCCTGAGATTCGGAGAATCGTGGATCGCACACCACTGTCTCGGACAGCCTCTTCCGCCATAATCTTGCTCTTTGAGTAGTGATCGGTCGACATTAACGGTTGATCAGTGGAGATAGGATTTTTTTCTCCCAGTGTTTGACCATAAACCGCGACAGAGGAAGATAAAACGAGGGGCGCAGAAGAGGTTAAATCTAAGGCTTTGACCAGGCATTCAGTTCCTGTAGCGTTTACAAGCATGGTCCTCTCCGGACTTCGCTCACTGTAGGGGGGTAAAATAGCCGCTAAATGCAGAGTTATGTCGACGCCATCACACGCAATCTTCAATTGTTCGAGGTTCGTAATGTCTCCCTTAGAGATTTGGACTCTGGGGAGATGGCTTATACGACTGTAATTTACGTGAGGTAAATCGAAGACTGTTACGCGGTGTCCTCGCTGTATAAGGGACGATACGACCATCGAGCCTAGTCTCCCAGCGCCTCCAGTAACTAAAATTTTCATACTACAACCTCTTTATTCGAAGATTCTGTATCATCGAGGAGAATTCTACGTGGTGACGTATTCGAAGCTCTTCCAATAGATTTTCAGCTTTTTAACGCTGTCACCTACGCTTTCGAGTCGGTTTATTATCTCGTCCGCAGCTTTCCCCTCTGGACGCGGAAGAGTTGCGAAGTCGTACAACTTGGATGCGTTGCCTAATATTTCTTGGGTGAGTTTTTGACCTAGGGCAGAACGAACCATGACTTTCCTCTTAGACTCCGCGATTATGGGTAGCAGACCTTGAAGACTCTTCTTAATAACCTCAATTTTCTCAGTGGGAATGCTCTTTTGTTCTTCCAGCACTTGCAAAGTCTTTTGACAGAGGCTCTCCGCTTCAGTGAGGGGGTCAGCCACTCCGAGTCACCTTCGCGTTCGGTCTTCCCGAAAGCTCCTCCAGCGTCACCTTTATGTCTTCAAGATAGCATTCGGGTTCAAACCGCGGTTTATTAATGGAGAAGGGTTTGCGAGTGAAGTAGCTTGGATGATGTTCCCGGTACTTCTTCTGCCCGTATCGTTCCCGTGGTCCTGGAATGGCTTCGATTAACTCATAGTCAGCAGAACCCAGTCCTAATTTGATAGCAGCGTTGACGCTGGACCACTGAGATACAGGAATTTTCATAATATTTGTGAACTTCTCATGACCAGCCTTCCACGGTTCCCCTTCCAACTCTTCATCGTAGGGTCTGCTTCCGGGTACTGCTTGCATCTGGACAGAGGCATCAAGACATGCCATATCGATTGCGATGATATCTTTAGATGCGAAGACTCCGAGATTTGGGAGGATGTGCATATCGCTGTACGGTACACAGTCGCATGTCGGAGTGATGTCAATTGCATAATTGATGAAGCCAACGTGGTCACGACCCATGTAATCAACATACGCTTTAGCGGCATCGCTAATCGCGGCGGGGAAATATCGCCGCCTTGTGTTCGCTTCGGGTTGGACAACGACTTCGCAAGCTCCTCGTAAACCACACTCGTAGCAACCTATGCAGGTACTTCTGTCCCAACGTGGATAAGGCTTCTCGGTTGATATAGTGAAGGAGCCTGTGGGGCAGTTCTCTCCACAGCGTTTATAGATAGGACACTCCTCGCCTACGCATTTTTCTGGATGAAATTCGTACGCGGGAACCCCAAATATTGGGTGTTGAAAGAGGTGAACATTGCTCTTTCCCTGTTTTGAGGAACAGCCGATTCCAACGTTTTTGAGAGCCGCGCCGTATACACCTTCGCCATGACCTTTGAAGTGGCTAAGGACGATGAGAGAATCAGCGTTGGCAATGGCTTCAGCCAGATAAGCATGCTTGAGGAAGTTGCCGTTCTCTAGAGGAGCTTTAACTTCGTTGAGGCCATATGGCCCATCTGCAACGACGAAGGGACAGCCCAACGTTTGAGGCGTGAAACCGTTTCTAGCCGCGGTCAGGAGTTCGTCCCTTCCTGTGCCTCGAGATCGGAGATAGCACGTGGTGGTGTCACAGACAAAAGGGTCGCCCCCATACTCTTTCACGGTCTCCACGATGCCGGCAACGATGCTAGGGCGGAGGTAACCAGTGTTATCCCACTCGCCACAGTGGATCTTTATCGCTACTGAGTCTCCCCTGTTAAAGCATTCATTGAGACCAGCCACCTCGAAGAGGCGTTGCCCCTTAATTACGTCGCTTATTCTACCCCTCGGACCGAAGTGATAAACTTTTGAAACAGACATAGTTCACACTACCTACTCATTTAATGAAGAGTAATGCTGAAATCTAACTTTTATAGATTATGTAGAAACCAAAAGTTAGTGCCAGAATCGTGATTCACTCTAATCGATCGAGTTCTACGTTCCAACTAGCTAAATAACAAGGTTCTTTTAAGAAAAGCAAGCTGTATAATTATTTTTCGACTGTTTTAGAAAAAAGTTTAAATGGATCAGGGATTTCACTTATCAGATTTCGAATCAATGTCAACGGTTTTTTGCTGATCTTGGATTTTTCAGATTCAAGGTATATCAAACAATATTTAGTCTTTAAATATTTATACAGTTTTTTCCACTGCAAAGATGAAACATGTAGCGAGCTATTTACCAGAAACAGCGGTACCACCATAAATGAGGAAAGTATTTTCATGTCCCTAGTGCGAAAAATTGAAGTGATAATACTTTACGGTTAACAGTTGCTTCGAACAACAGGGCTCTGGGGCGTGTGGCGTGGATTTAGGAAGGTCGGAGCTCAAGCACGATGCCGTTAGGGTCATTAAAGACTGCACGCGTTGGAGTAGAGGTTGTAAATTCAACGCCAGCATTCTTCAACCGTTGACACATCTTTTCTAGATCATCGACGAAAAAGGAAATGTGTTTTATTCCTGTTTCCTCACGCGTCAAAGTTGGGCCTTCAACTGTCCTGTTGGGATCCATGAAGCCGAAGAATTCCAGCATTGCGTAACCCCCTGCCTCCAAAAACGCCATTCTTGTTCCTCGCTCCTTGTTTTCAACCATTCGTTGAATGGTGAAACCCATGTTGTTTACGTACCAGTCGATTGTCTTATCAAAATCCTTCACGGTAATTGCTACATGATCAAACGATTTTATCAATGTGTTCTTCTCCCATCAAGTAGTTATGAAACAATCTCTCCTCAACATATTGAAGTTATCGATTTCATTCATTAATCGTACAGCTGTAAGAAGTAGTTTAGCTAACTAGGTCACAGTGAGATTGCACAATAATCACCACGCTGCGTCAGACCTTGTTAGAGATAGTTAGTTTTGTCGTCAAGAATTTGGGAAAACGGTACGTGTTTAAAGGTAATTGGCCCACGCATGGATTATCGCCTTGTCTGCATCTCCGAAGCCAGTCATGAGTTGGTTCCAGTTCGTGGTAACATCACCTATAGCATACAAACCAGGAATCGGTTGATCATCAATAGCTAGCACTTGGGAATCGTAGTCAATGACGACATAGCCTGAATCATCGATTGTCCCGCCAAGCATAATGGCGAGGTCGTTGTTGATTTTGTGGAACCCCATAGCGGAGAAGGCGATGTCGAAAATCATCTCCTTGCCACTGGCTAACCGCACCCCGAACTGATGGTTCTCAACGCCAAAAAGGGACAGGATTTCATCTGTAACTACATCCACGCCGTTCGAGGTTAATCTCTTTTTCAGAGCTTTCGTCTCCTCGGTTTCTGTCCCGTTTTTAAAAAGAGCAGTTCCATGGGTTAAGATGGTTACCTTGGTGGCCTTGAAGGAGAGTAAATCGAAGGCGGTGAGCACCGCCGTCTTTCCGTTGCCGATGACGGCAGCGTCCTGTTCAGAGACTTTGAAACCGCTACAGAGCACACAGTAACATAGAAGGCTGTTGTTTGCATAAGGTAAGATGGGTGTAAGCTCCCCGCCGATCAGGGGTTGCCTGTCTACCACGCCCGTTGCCAAGATGACGACTCTGCTAGTATAGGTTCTTTCGTTTTTTGTGGGATAATGAGTTCCTCTGAGCATAAACAGGTTGTCGCGACGTGTTATTGTTTCGATTGTGACGAAGTCGTCGATGCTGACATAATCCTTGTTCAGGACAAGACCTTTCCTGAGTTGACGGATCAGGTCTTTCCCAGTCATCCCCTCTGGGTGTGTAGGGATGTTATGATACATGGGTACGTTGAAGCCCCGACTCCATTTTCGGCCTTTATCAACAATACGAGTTCGTAGAAGCAATAAAGCGCTCCGGAATCCTGCGTATAACCCCACCGGACCACCGCCAACTATGACTACATCATAGGACCCATCACTCACGATTTACATCACACTCTTCTTTGAAGTCATCCGAAATAAGCACGGTGATGGAGACGTATTTAAACACACCATTATCCCCTAGCTAATTCGTAATGATTTTACAAAAAAACAGTACGTAAGGCATAATTATTTTTAATTCGTTTGCGTTCCATCCTTCCAATCTGACTTCTGATAGCTTCAGCTCGACAAATACATTGAAGACTACTGTTCACAAAAGATCTGCAGTAAAGGGACAGAGAACCCGTTTGAAATATGGGGAGTGTTTGTGAGACTACACATTTACGGTAACTTTTTCTTCTCAAAGGATTTCATAATGAGGGTGGTGGCGGATATGAAGAGATGAAGACTAAAAACCTCATGAAATTGACACTAATCGTGTTGCTGTGGGGATCAGCTTTCCCTCTGATCAAGGTCGCTCTCTCGGGAACTCCACCAGTCACACTTGGTTTTCTAAGATTCCTTGTTGCAGCACCCATCCTAACTCTCTATGCGAACGTTAAAGACTCGGAAGGTTTTCGAGCCCTATTTCGTAACAACGTGCCTGCGCTCATATTGATGGGATTAACGGGCGTGATGGGATATCATGTCTTCCAAAACATCGGTATTCAATATACCTCTGCAACGAATTCAAGCATCATCATTTCCTCAAACCCGATAATTCTCGCGGTTCTCAGCATTCTCTTTTTGAGGGAAAAAATCAATGCGACCCAAGCATTAGGCATCATCATCGGCTTCATCGGCGTAGTAACAATCATTCTAACAGGAGGTCAAGTACTATCGATAAGCTCATCCGGTCTCGTGGGCGATATATTGAGTTTGGGAGGAAGCTTTTCTTGGGCCGTCTACTCGATCGTCGGGAAGAGGCTCTCAACCCACGTCAATCCGATAGTGCTCACCGCGGGGTCAACGATTTTTGGAACCGTCTTCCTCATTCCCCCCATGCTTCTCCTTGAGACACCGTACTTACCTACCTCAAACGTGATCTGGCTTGCCATTATAGCCTTGAGCTTAGGCGCTTCATGTCTAGCATACGTCCTGTGGAATCAAGTACTTTCGGAAGAGGAAACCGCCAGAGTGGGCGCATCCCTTTTCTTAATGCCGGTTGTAACCACGGTCCTGTCAGTTACTTTCTTATCGGAGCCCCTCACTCTTTTCATGCTAGCTGGAATGGGATTAGTTCTTTTAGGCGTCTTCATTACGGAAAGAAACAACTACCCCATTGAGGTTGACTAGCTAAACAAGCGAGTGAGAAAACTTCTGAGCCAAAGGAGTGAAGTAGTAATCCCTCTTGTCTCGAGTGAAGGTGAGAGGTAACATCTGGTAACCACAAGAACGCGCACACTCTACTCAAGTTTCTGGCGTAACCCGTGAGTCAAGAGTAAACTACTGCAGACCGGTACGATTGAAGCGATAAACAGTAATTCATACGAGAGGTATTCAATGATGATGCCTCCGAGAACAGGTAATATCGAGGTTACAATATAGAGCGCGTTCATCGTCCCCAGCAATACGGGTCGATACCGTCGATCCGTCAACCCCATAACATAATTGTTGAAACCTAAGAAGATGCCACTGATCGAGGCACCATAAAGGAAGAACATGACAGGTAAAATCAGATTCTTCCATTGTATATTTACTGCGTAAGATACTCCAGCAGACAAAGCTAGAAATAGTGAGAATAACATCATGAAACCCGCGCATTGAAGCAACTTTTTGTTTTGAGCGCGATTACAAAAATAAGCCCACGGATAACTCGACACCAGTCGACCCACCATCTGATAAACAAGGAAGTGACCGATCAAACCGTCGTCCACTCCTAATTGAGTAACCGCAAACAGGGAGTAGAAGGGAGTGGAGATGCTGTAGCAACTGAGTAAGAGTTGAATTAAGATAAGTCTTCGAATTGTCGCGTTCTCTCGAATGATGCGTGGAATCGCTTTTATCCGATCTAAGAGACTCACGTTATCAACGGTCAACACATCAGGAATTTCACGCAAAGAAATGAGGAAGACTACGCCTACCAGCATCAAGACAGCTTCAACAAGGACCAGCATGCCATAATTTCGTGGGAACACAAGATATGGGGCATTTAACAGAATCGACACCAGAAAGCCACTGATAATCATGCCCACAGCGCCGAGACCTTGACTGAGGCCAAAAAAGGTGCCTCGTTTGGTGGGCGGAATAGACTTAACTACGAATTCGAGCCAAGGCACCACGGTGAATCCATCGAAAAGGGGAAAAAGCGAAAAAGATACGAAGAACGAAAGGACGATAAGAGAAAGGTTCTGCGTCAAAAACGTCACAAGGATGGCAATAAGGAGACAGGTTCGGCCAAGTATTGTCCATTTCACGAAGATGGATTTCTTATATGGCTTCCCCCCAATATTGATACTTAAAAGCTGAGGAAAGAAAAAGACGGCGACCCGAATCATCTGAAATATGCCCGCAAGAAACGTTGAACCAGTGGCCTTCACCATGAAGACCGAGAGAATCGACACGTCGGACAAGGAGACGGCCGTCATGAATACAATGCTATCAAGGATTAGCAGTAGAAAATTGCGTTTCCAGTATGAAAAGCGTCCATTGACATCGTCATCAACACTCAACAGATCTCACACCAGTCGTCGTTTATATTCGTTTCAACCCAACCCAAAGCCCATTCTTTAAGCTTATCTCTAGTCTTAGAACTCGTTTTAACTCAACCAGATGTGTTGAATTATGTTTCAAATAGGAGATAAAAAGGAAAGAATTGCATTGGAGAGGCCAGGTATGAAAATTCTTCGAGATGCATAACTACCTAGACCCTGTTATCACAGATAAACGCCAAAGCAATACAGAAAATGATTAAAGCGAACGATGGGTGACAAAGATATTACGTTTTCAGGTGCATAAAGTTACCCTAAGGTTATGTCTCGTGAGTTTTGATGACTGTTGAACCGACATACACAATTCTAAAGTTTAGCCAGTAATCCATGTTTTTACTTATGAAGCGAATTCTTACCTGTGCTCTTCGATGATTACTTGTGTGATATTTATTGTCTCCAGCTTGAAGCGAAATCCCCACTTGTTATCGTATCTCTGCACTACGCCGTCAACCACACAGGGTACCATTCGCATTTAGTTGAAGTAATTTAGACCATATCTCACCACTTGTCGTCTCAACTAATAGAAGAAAGCTATCTACGTCTTGTCTACGTCTTGAATAGCGATCCATCAATTCGTTTCGTGTTTAGTAGCAGAAGAGTACTCCAAGCGGTTCCAGACTAGAAAAATAGCTGTTAGACAAAACGATAAGGAAGAATACAGCAAATACCTACTTATTGTTCATGGTATCGACTGAAACTTTTTCAATTTATTTAGACTAGTCTTTCACAAGACGTATTAATAAGAACTGATTAGCCTTCGCATTCCTCGAGTAATTAGATGAACATCTATTTTGAAGCAGGGTGTTATTAATACAGGGTCCTCAAATAAGTTCTTAAAGTAGAAGACTACTTTTTCACCGCATGCCGGTTCAGACATATAATAATAAAGTTTTTTATGGCCTGTGTGTAACGGTTCTTCTTCTCAGGATAGAATGGGGCATCAGCACGAGCATGCTTCCCCTGTATATCCACGAGTTGGGAGGATCGCCTCTGGAGGTGGGGCTTGTTTTCAGCGTCTTCGCGGGAATCAGCATCTTCTCCAACATCCTTTGGGGCGCTCTCTCTGATCATTTTGGGAAGAGAAAAATGTTTATCGTCTTTGGCATGGCTGCTATTTTCCCAATCTTTCTCCTCATGGCCTTCCAGCAAGAAAAACTCTACCTCATCCTTTTACGGGGCAGCACCGCCCTATTCAAAGGAGCTGTCGTTCCAACAGCTTGGGCGTTGGTTGCTGACCTCTCACCTCCTGAAAAGGTTGGAACGAACTTGGGCATTCTCAGTTCCATTGAGACAGCAGGCTTTGCCCTAGGACCCATCATGGGCGGTCTTGTGGCGGATGTGTTCGGCTTTCCTTCTATGTGGCTGTTTGTGGCAAGCATATGCCTTGTGGGAGCAACGGTCTTCTTCGTCATCGGTTCAGATCCACCAAACATCCAAAACCGTGGCAGACAACGGTTCGTAGAAGCATTCAAGCTCAGCCAGTTCTCGGTGATAGGAGTGCTCTGCATAGCGTCAGCCATCTCTCTCTTGGGCTACTCGCTTCTAGGACCTAACTTGAACGTGTATTTCTTTGATGATATTGGATTCAGTCGAACAACCATCGGAGTCCTTTCCTTTATAGGGATGGGCGTTACAACGCTGCTACAGCCACTCATCGGCTCCTACTCGGATAAGTATGGAAGAAAAACATTTCTGATTCTAGGAGCGATCAATCTCATCTTCGGAAACATCATGCTGTTCTTCTCCAGAAACCTGTTATTGGTGTTAGTGGCTCGAATTCTAATGAGTAATTTTGGCTTCTTTAGATCCGTTGGATCCGCCTACATCACCGACGTCGTACCGCAGACAGAAAAAAGCATGGCATTAGGCTTTTTTAACTCTGTAGATTCTATATCTCGATCCATAGGAGCAATGGTAGGTGGCTACGTGATTTCTATGATGGGTATGCCCACTTTAATCATGATCAGTCCTGCTTTTCCGGCGATAGGCATCGCCATCGTCTTCTTTCTCCTCAAAGAATCGAGATCCAAAACGAAAGCTAAAACATAATTATCAAATGTAAAGAAGAGAGGTCATTCTTCTCGGAGAAAGCTTTTAGAGAGCGAAGTAAAAGAAAAATTTTATTCTCGCAGGATAATGTGTATGGGTCACGGAACGAAATCTAACAGAATAAAATACATGTATGAGCTCTTTAAGAGTGAGCTGGCTAAGTAGCCAGTAGCCAGTTAGAATTGTTATAAATGAGAATGGGTGGAGTGGAGTACTTTTCCTGATAGAGAGTCTGTTCGTATCCCTTTTTCAGCAGCGATTTCACCGTTGACGAGAACGTACTTTATGCCTGTTGGGTATTGGTCAGGCTGTGCGAAGGTCGCCTTATTCTTTATCGTGTCGGGGTCGAAAACAGTTATGTCAGCCCAGTTACCGGGATAAAGTAGGCCTCTATTATTCAGTCCGAGAAAACTCGCTGGAAGCGATGTCATTTTTCTCACCGCGTCCTCCAGAGAAAGCACGTGTTCTTCACGTACGTACCGTTGAAGGACTTTAGCGAAGCTTCCATAGTTTCTTGGATGCGCTGGTCGCATAACTGAAGAAGGGATATCCCTAGTTGACCCGTCAGTAGAGACCGCACATAGAGGACAACGGAGTATAGTGAGGATGTCTTCATCACACATACCTCCACCA
>JAZFSF010000118.1:0-5951 GCA_036446055.1 Bathyarchaeia archaeon
TTCCTATAATTTTCCTATCATTCCTATAATTTTCCTATCATTCCTATAATTTTCCTATCATTCCTAAATTTTTCCTAGAATATTCCTAGAATTCCTAGAATATTCCAATAAATTCCTAGAATTCCTATATTTTTCCTAGAATTCCTATTTTTTCTATAGAATTCCTATTCGGCGATTTTGGAATTATTAGAATTAATTCGGCGATTTTGGACTATTTTTGTTTTCTATTTGAATTACAATTTTTCATGTTTGAGTTCGATATGGAGGTTACATGTTTACCAGTCATCGTGCTTTGTTTTTGGGGAGAGGAGGATTTTAGGGTTTAGGTTAGCTAGTGAAGGGGATGCGTTATTTTTCTTCTTTGGAGGAGTCATGGTTTTAGAGTTGGTAATGATGTTGAAAGCCATGTTATTTTAGCTTGATTTCGAAGTGGAATACGTTGATATCTGTATTTGGGATAACCGATCATCATGGCGCCGAAGCATGCGTGTCCATCGGGGAGGCCGAGAGCTTTCATCATCGGTGGCCAAAGATTAGCTGCAGCATTAAGGTAACCGGCCCAGCATGCTCCTATCCCAGAAGAATAGGCGATTAATTCCAGAGATGTCAATGCTATGTTACATGAGGACGAGGCTGAGCCGCGGTCTTTCGGGGCATGTGCAACCACAACATGTGGTGCATTACGACAGATTCTGTCGATCCCGGAATCCCAGTCTGCAACTAAACGATGATAACTTGATTGTTTCTTCATAGTGTTACGTAACCAATTTATCACGTGGCTCGCCAAGTTTTGCACGTCTTGTGGATTATAGATAACGTGCCATTGAACTGGTTGGCTGTTACTGCCCGTGGGTGCGTAACTGGCTACTTGGAGCAGGTGGGTGAGGAGTTTTCGATCTACTAATTGGTTGGTGTATGTTCTTATCGACCTTCGTGACCGTAAAAGATGCTCGACTTGCTCTGGACGAGGTAATAATTCTGGTCGAATAGGTTGGCAGTCTTCTGAGGTCATGGTTGAGAGGGATAAGGCTCCTGTTGGACAGACTGAGACACAATGTCCACAGTTAATACAGTTCTTTTCTGCGTCCTTTAAAGGGATGGGCGTCTGGTGGTCATCGTTTAAGACGATGATCTGCGCTGGACAGTTCTCAACACAGATGCCGTCACGGTTACATTTTGTTACATCAACAGTAAATAGACTCATGTACAAATTCCTCAATGGATTATTTTATACTTCAATTATTAAAGTTCACTTAAATTTAACCTGTTACTTTGCCATCCTCAGCACTCATTAGGGCTTTAAAGAACTGTTTATTATTCAGAAGTGAACATAAATTGGTTGAGAGGAAGTTGGTTGTCGTAGCTAGTAGCTTCTTCAAGTAAATACGCGTAAACACAGAGCCCATCGAAAAAGAAAAACCATACAAGTTATGTTTTTAATATAAATAGGCTGAAAAGCTAAAAGAGAACTCAGAGAACGCGCTTGTCGCTAAAATCTCTAATTTAGGAGTAGATCTTTCCAGTGTTTCATTACCTGATAAACGCTGAGCCGATTCGAGAAGGAGTAAAGCTCATCTTCTTCGATTCTTCCACTGATACCTTGGAAGAGGTGGAGACTCAGGATTACAGGCCCTACTTCTTCATCCCTTATCCAATGAGTCGTAGAGATCAAGAAACAATCGAAGAGTTGAACGTAAAAATCAAGGTAGAAGAGAAGAAGGAGCTTTTCACTAACCAAACGATAAAGGTTACCCGTGTGGAGTTGGAGGCATCCTCTAATTCAAATCAGGTCTCAGAGAAGTTTGAGAAATCGTGGGAAGGCGAGGTCCCACAAATTTTAAGTTATGCCTATGATAGAGGCCTAGTTTTTGGAGCCCAACACCACATCCAAGGAGAGCGAATTGAAACAATCTTTCAAATTCCTGAAAAGGCGAAGCAGAAGTTTGAAGAGAGATTTTCTGAAGTGATGGAAACTGACCCCGAGAAGTATGAGTTGTTGGAAAGGCTGTTCAGCCTCTGCTCCCAACCAGTTCCTGAGATCAGCCTTGAAAAGCTGGGAATAAAGGGGAAAGTTGACTCTGAGAAGTACTACTTGGCCTTCATGCTGTCCAGGGTAGCAAACCTGCCAGTGCCTCAAGCGTATACGAGTCGGCGTGTAAGTGTGTGGATCAAATCTTTCCTCCACAACCACTTACGCAGAAACAACATCCTCATACCCACCTCTAGGGAGCTGAGGAGAGGAGAAACAAAGAGAAGAGTTCAGGGAGCTCTCACATTTCCTCCCGAAACAGGTGTATACTTCAACACGATTGTCGTCGACTTCGAGAGTCTCTATCCCAGCCTCATCGACGCCTACAACCTCTCCCACGAGACAATCGACTGCCTCCACATGGAATGCCAAGACAACAAGGTGCCAGGTCTGGAACATCACGTGTGCAGCCAAAGGAGGGGCGTCTACTCGGTGTTGATAGGCGCCCTGAAGGACCTGAGAATACACTGGTTCAAACCCCTTGCCAGAGACAAGGCCATTCCCACTAAAGAAAGGCTGCTAGCTCAAGCCACAAGTCAGTTACTCAAGCTGATCCTCGTCTCCAGCTACGGCGTCACCATTAGAATCCGCGGCTTAGCCCGCCCGTCCCTAGGAGAGTCGATCACCGCCTACGGACGCCACAGCCTCCAATCAACTTGGGACATAGCCCTGAAGGGGGGGCTTCACCCCATCTATGGGGACACCGACTCCCTTTTCCTAGACAACCCCGACGAAGAAGAGGTTGATTCCCTCATCCAGACGGTAAAGGAACGCCTACGCTTGGACCTGGCTGTTGATGAGCGGTACTCGGTCTGCGTGCTCCCACGTGCTATGAAAGCCTACTTCGGAATACGGCGGGATGGAACCCACGACATCAAGGGCGTAACCGCCATCAAGTCAAATTCCCCCCAATTCATCCAAAAAGTCTTCATGGACTGTATAAAAGAAATGAGGGAAGTCAAGAATCAAGAAGACTTTGAAGAGGTCAAAAGTCAGATTCAAGGAATCGTACGAGATGCCATAACGAATCTCAAGGCTGGACGAGTTTCCCTGAGGGATCTGGAGTACTCGGTTGAGCTTCATGAAGACCCTAAGGTGAAAATAGAGGAGCAAGTTTTTCATCAGCCCTACCAGTGCGCTCTTCAGCTCATCGACTCAGGGCAACGAGTTCGGCGGAGGGATGTCGTTCGATTCGTGAAGGTCAAGCCCTTCTCTTACCGGGGAAGAACTTTCACGGTCAAGCCAACGGAACACGTGAAAAACATTCAAGAGGTAAACATTGAGGATTACATGCGCAATCTGAGGACAGCCCTAAACCAAACCTTCAAGCCTATGGACCTTCAATTCGGAGTGGAAGTGGAAGGACGAGTCACCCTATCCGATTTCCTTTGATGTGTGAAGGCAGTTATTCTATACGATTTTAAAACACGAAGCCCTTCTGAGCTAAGAGATACGATTTACCCAATTGTGGTGCACGACTCGTCTTAACATGAGTGAAGCTAGTTGCTAGATGAGCAGCAACTAATGCCTATGGCCTCTGCCGTTTCTTCTCATTGAAGTTTCTTAAAGTCGATCTCTTCTCTGGGATTTAGGATGGGTAAATCCAGAGGAAATAGTTCCAGATATTTAAGGCCGGAACCTGTGTTGAAGAGCACGATCTTTTCATCTGGATCCACTAACCCTTGGTTCAATAGATTTTTAACTCCAGCCAGCGTTGCTGCACCCTCTGGACATGGGAAGATTCCCTCTTCACAGGCCATTTCTTTTACGGATTCAAGGATTTCGGCGTCACTGACAGCCAGGGCATGTCCTTTACTTTCCCTCAAAGCTCTCAAAACGAGGAAGTCCGCTAAGGATTTGGGAACTCTCAAGCCCGCGGCGATTGTGGAAGCCTCCTCCCAAAATTCGGTTCTTTCCTTTCCTTCTTGAAAGGCCTTAACTATTGGGGCGCATCCCTTGGCTTGAACAGAGATCATCCTGGGTTTTTTAGAGGAGACCCATCCCATCTCCTCCAATTCTTCGAATGCCTTCCACATTCCTACAAGCCCAGTTCCTCCTCCAGTTGGATAGATGATTACATCGGGGAGGGTCCACTCAAATTGTTCAGCTATCTCTAAACCCATCGTTTTCTTTCCCTCAACCCTGTAGGGCTCCTTGAAGGTAGCCATGTTGAACCATCCCTGCGTTTTCGAGCCCTCTGCCACGATTTTGCCTGCTTGAGAGATCAATCCCTTGACGAGGTAGACGTGGGCTCCGCAAATGTACGATTCAAGTTTGTTGGAGAGGGGTGCGTCTTCAGGCATGAAAACGTAAACCTTCATTCCACCCCTCGCACCATAAGCAGCCAAGGCTCCTGCCGCGTTCCCAGCAGAGGGAAGAGCGATGCTTCTAACTCCTAACTCCTTTGCCTTTGAAACCGCTGCGGAAAATCCTCTTGCCTTGAAGGTTCCTGTGGGGATTAGGGATTCGTCCTTAATCCAAAGATTTCTTAAGCCGATTCGCTTTCCAAGCCTCTTGGCTCTGATCAATGGAGTAAAGCCCTCTCCCAAGCTTACGATGTTTGACTTATTTTTGATGGGGAGGAATTCCCAGTATCTCCACATAGTCGGCTTCCTTTTTGTTAAGGCTTTCACGTCTATGGAGTGGTTGATGGCTTCTAAATCGTATCTTGGAAGGAGGGGATTTCCACATTCAATACATATCCCTTGAACCTGGTTTGCTGAGTGATGTTTGCCACAATTTGAGCACTCTAGATGAGTGAGAAAACTCATATCATTCAACTCCTAAAAGGGGGGAAACACCCGGATGATATAAATCCTTGATAAATATAGTTGAAAAGCCTATATTTTTCGAACTAAACTTTTTAGGGGAAAATATAAATAAATTTACAAACCCTAAACCATAATCAACAACAAATAAAGTACTTGAGACCAACGATTCCATGGTTACCACCATATTATTGATGGTGAAGAGTAACCAAAGAATGTTTTGTCAAAACAATTGATAACGTTAATATAAGCCTCAAATATTTTTGGTATTTCTAAAAAGTGTTTCAAACCAAAAATTTGATTCTAACCTTTTTCACCACTTTTAAACATCTAAAAGTTATGTTAATTACATTTTCTAGCTAGATTCAAAGTCGATGAAACTTCTTCAGGGTTTGAAGAACGCGCTCAATCGGAAGACCCGTACGAACATGTCCATCTCTGCCTTCCATAGTGGTTGCTTTGAAAAGGGAGTTCAGAACCGCTTCCTCTGTGGCATCTGCTGTTGCTCGAAAGAGAGGAGTTAAAGATGTCTCGTTCTTCAATATCGTTTCTCTTGCAGCCTTGACGTCACTACTCCATTTTTTTCTTCTAAAGGAGGTTGAGAAAGCTATGAGGTAATCTCCGCTTCCGTGGCCCGCCGCCCATCCTCCTCGAGTAAGGCCTAGAGTACCCCTCTTCGCAACTCTGGTCAGTTGACGATTTGATAGGGGGACGTTGGTTGCTATGATAACCATGATGGAACCGCTTTCTTTACGCGTTGTTTCCTCTTTCCTCAATTCCTTTCCTATTGGAACGCCCTTAATGGTGAGAGATCCTCCGTGATTAAATTGAACGAGAACGCCTACTACAAATTTTGCGTCACCGATTCTAATCCTCCTCGACGATGTTCCTATCCCTCCTTTAAACCCGAGTGCTCCTGTCCCTGTTCCAGCTCCAACATTTCCTTCTGCCACATGTCCCCCCATGGCTGAATCAAGAGCTTCAAAGACGTGTTCAGTCTTTACATGCAGTCCACCTAGATCGTTCAAGTATCCATCATCCGTTTCCCCAACGACCGGGTTGAACCAACGAACTTCTCTGTTATGTAAGTTTTTCTTAATCATGTACATTACAACGGCATCGTATACAGTGCCAACATTTAGAGTATTGGTTAG
>JAZFSF010000119.1:0-6964 GCA_036446055.1 Bathyarchaeia archaeon
CTCTAATACCGCGTCCTTAAGGTATGGCGCGGGGACAAAGGTGACACTGGCATCAATAGACCCGTGCTTTGCGACGGCTTCATCTACCGTGTCATAGACGGGAACCCCAGCTGCCGTGGCTCCTCCACGCCCTGGTGTGACCCCAGCCAAGATTTTGGTGCCGTATGCTTTCATGTATCTGCTGTAAGATTCTCCTGCGCGTCCTGTTATGCCTTGTATGATAGCGGTGGTATTTTCATCTATTAGTATTGCCATTTTTCATCCTCTCATTTTGTTAATGATTTTTTAAATTCATCTAGTTCCGGCATGGGAATCTCTATTTTGACTGCGTTTAATCCCCTAAACCAGCACTCGTACTCGCATGCGAGACACTCAGTGCCCATCCTTTTCACCTCTCTTGGAGATACAAGGATGACAGGTTTGCCGCCTCGAAGTTTTAAGAGCCCGCGGCTGTAGAGACTGCAGGCCTTGATGCACGCCTTTGTCTTGCAGTCGGGGCATTTGCTGTCGTCAATCGACACTTTTATGGTTCTTTCTTCAAATTCTAGCATTTACGCAATCCCCCTATCATTTCGATACTCATCTATGAGTGCTCTCATCCTTTCCGCGATAAAGTCGGGATTGAAGACGTATTCGCTTCCATATATTTCATAGCGTATTGGTAGATCTTTAAGTCCTTCAGCGAGTATCGCTTTTGACTCAGGTTCCCGGTTACCACAGATCAGTAGCACGACTGGGAAACCAGGTTTATCCATAAGATCTTCTCGAAGTGCTTTCACAAGCCCGTGAGCGTGGTGCCACTGTTCTTGATTTGCAACGATGAAGCCTCCGAGGAGGAAGCCTTCGATTCCTGGTTGTGCCAAAATTGTCTTAGCCAACCTGTATACCTTTGAGGCAGTGGGATCACCGCTGGAGTCTGAGTAATTCGCGATATTAAGGCCTTGCCTGCTTAGGGCATCGACCCCAAGGATTGCACCTCCGCCCCCAATGCCGTGGTAGCCGACGTATCCTGGCTTATCAATCTTCGTCACCATCTGTGAGAAGAAAGCGTTACCCCGGTAATCACCCTCCTCGATAGTCCAAGCAACCAGCTCTAGAGTTGTGGGATCCCTCTGGAACTCGCGTGCCAAGCGGATCCCGAGTTCTGGATGACGGAATATGGCTGAGTCATCTATAGTGATGCGGCAGTCGGCAGCGATAATCTTACCATCCTTCGTCAACACGAGTGGATTGATTTCAGCTGAGCGAGCCTCGTACCTTTTGAAAGCCTCGTAGACGCCGCAGATAGCAACGCTCAGAGACCTCAACAGATGTCGGGGAGCACCCGCTTTCAATGCAAGGTTGAAGGCGTCGTATGATCGAACCCCGCGCGTATAATCCACGTTCATGCGGGCGACCTTCTCGGGAAATTCCCTCGCTGCCTCTTCGATGCCAACGCCTCCTGCCGTACTGAAAATGAGCACGGGTCCACTGACATCTCTGGAAGGGTCAACGATAACACCAGCATAAAACTCTTGTTCGATGTCAAGCTTCTCCTCAACCAGAACCTCTTTCACCTGCAGACCCTTGACTTCGGAGCCGATTAGTGCCTTCGCCACGTTTTCAGCCTCTTCAGGAGTGTCTGCAAACTTGATTCCACCAGCCTTGAAACGTCCTGTAGCAAAGATCTGAGCTTTGATGACCACGGGTTTCCCAATCTTCTCCGCGGCTGTTCTCACTGCCTCGGGTGTTGAAGCAGCATAGCCTTCAGGAATCGGAATCTTAACGCTCTTCAGCAACTCCTTTCCTTTGTACTCATATAGCCTAACCATGTATTTCTTATTCTCCATGATTTGTTATTTGTATGCTGTGGTATAGGTGTCAAAAAGGGATTTAAAAGTGTTTAGTCGAGAGAGTTGAACGCGATGTTGTTTTCATGTTCACCGATAAATGCTGTAACAACGCAGTAAACAAAAAATTGATCAGAGCCGGTTAGCAATTAATTTATAAGGAACAAACAAGGTTCATTGCACAAAACGGAGGAAAATTTCTTGAAACCAGAGAATGGAATGATACGTATTCTACAGCAGGAAGGAACCGAATTTCTAAGCGTGATGCCTGTAGGCGTCATGGTAAACCCGGCCCACGAAGAAAACCTCCGCATCGTCATGATGCGGAATGAACGGTTTGCAGTAGCCCTCGCAGACGGCTACTCACGGGCCGCGAATGGAAAAAAAATCGGTGTATTCAACGTTCAAGGCGGAACATTCCCCGTAGGATCGGAGATCGCACTAGGCGCAGTCGCTCAAGCCATGGAAGACAGCACACCCATTTTAGGGTTAATGAATGGGCCTCCCCTCAGTCAGCTCGGTCACAACCGTTTTGACATCACAACACAATACAGGGGAATCGCAAAGTGGTCAGCATACGTACCTACAAGCGAACGAATACCTGAATTCATGCGACGCGCGTACACTTACCTGAGAACCGGTCGACGCGGGCCCGTCATCTTAAACACAGCAAGCAGTCGCGGCCCCTCAGCTAACTGGAGCGAGTATGACGAGACAGAGTTCCCATACGTGCCAGTGAAGGGATGGAAGTATCCTGGAGACCCTCGTGACATCGAGGTCTCTGTTCGAGCGTTACTCGCCGCAAAGAATCCAATAATCTACGCTGGACAAGGCATCTTTTACGCAGACGCTTGTGATGAACTCCGCGAGTTCGCAGAACTCGTTCAAGCACCAGTCTTGCAGTCACTGTTGGCGTACAGCGTGCTCTCAGCGAAACATCCACTCGACATCGGCGTGAGGGGCATCCCAGCAGACCACTTCCTTGGCAGCACGGACTTAGTATTCGGTATAGGGGAGAGCCTTGCACCTGGAGACTTCAAACATAATTTCAGTGGCAAAGGAAAGGTCATCGTACAGTGTGACATCGACGAACGGGACATAAACACCCGTTACATAGTTGACCACGCTGTCATCGGAGACGCGAAACTCGTACTTCAGCAGATGATAGCTGAGGTTCGAAAACAAGCGGGGTCCCAAGGTAGGCCAAAGAACGAAGCTCTCTTGAACCAGATAAAGAGCCTAAAAGACCAGAAAGCTAAGAAGTATAAGGACGCCATTGAGTCTAACGAGAAGCCCATCAATCCCTACCGAGTATACGTGGATCTGATGAATACCCTAGATCCGGAGAACTCCACAGTAACCCATGACGCAGGGACTACCAGGGATCAGTTGGGCACCATCTATGAACCCATCATCAATCGTGGCTTCATCGGCTGGGGTAACTGTAGCAGCTTAGGCTTCACTTTGGGTGCAGCGATGGGGGCGAAACTCGCCTACCCTGAGAGACAGGTCGTTGACGTCACTGGTGACGCGGGTATTATGTATCAGATAGGCAACTACGAGGCAGTAGTCAGAGAGAAAGTAGCGATACTCATAATCCACATCAACAACTCCGGCTTCGCTGGCTACGGTCCAGGATTCTGGGGCGCAGGACACCATCCACCCACAAGCGCAGTCACATCCTCAAAGACACTAAGCACCGCGAAAATGGTAGAAGGACTCGGCATGTACAGTGAGAGAGTAGAAGAACCGGACGAGGTTATACCTGCAATTAAACGAGCACTCAAAGTTAACCAGTCTGGAAAGCCTGCACTCCTCGAAATGATCACCCTCAAATATCCCATATACGGTGGATGGGTTCGCTAATAAGGGATTAAGACAACGATAGAACCTCAAAAGGACTCACCCATCCCCTCTTTTTTTATTTATTTTATTTTTTAATGCGTCGTTCATTGTAGAATCTCGTCGTATTTCGTTATTAAGTTCGTTCTCAAAGCGAGTGAGAACCCTTTTTTGTAGGTAGACTATGTCGATGAAGGTGTAGACAGAGAGATTGTAGACGTATCCATTGACGTCTATTCATTCTTGTTACAGATTATCGAAAGCAGCTATGAGCCAACAACCGTCCGCTAAGGCAACAGCGAAGTCCGTCATCTTTTCGGTTATCGAGTTTAGAGTTGAATTCCTTTGTGAGCTCCACACAACTGTTGCCCAAAAGCCAAGACCAAAGAAGGGATTTCGAGACAGAGAACTCGCTTTGCAGCGTTTTCCGTTATCGTTTTCTGTTTTCCTTTAGTGGGTTTACCCTGGGGCTAGTTAGTGACTAAGCGATAGCATAATATAGCATGAGGACAAGTTAAAAATGAGTCATTTTTATATAGGTTCGGGTAAAGGAGTTACATAAAAGGGGGGGCACGTGTGTCAGAGGTTTTAGGAGAGTATTCACTCCCGATAGTTGTCATGGCGTGTGCTATTATTGTTGCATCTATCATTCTTTTCGCCACACGAACCAAGAAAATCACGCTTTTCAAGGAAAAGAATAAGGGGACAAATGGGGAAACGCTTGTGGAAGAAGCCGAAAACAAGGCAACTCCAATCCCTCCTATAAGAGTGATGAAAACGGTACCCTCGTCACAGGTAGATCAGGCTAAAGAAGATTTACGAATTCTGAGCTTAGAGAAGGAAATAGTGGGTTTCGCCCTCACTCGTTTATACGAGGCGGAGGCCGATGGTAAAATAACCAAGGATGATCAGGTTAAACTCTTGGAGAAATATGGTACAGAAATGAAACAGTTAGACAAACAGATCACCTCCAAGGAGATGATTGTTAAACTTTACGAATTAGAAGGTACGCAGAGCGAGTTAATCCAGCTCTTCAATAACCGGTTAGACGAAATCAATCAGGAAATTAAAACTATAAGGGGCGCTCTCGAGCTTGGACCCTTGGAAGAGATGCCCCCGGAGGAGGCTAAACCATCGACACCTACCCCTGTCAAGGAACAGAGTGAGAAGAAGCCCCCCCGAAAGAGATCACCGCCAAAGAATGAAGCGGAACAGAAGCTTGAGGCAATTCAAGATGAGGTTTTGAAGGTTCTGGAGCGGCTCGAACAAATTGAGACCGAAGCCTGAGGTGGGAACGATGGGTTGGCGGGAAGACGCGAAAAAACGAGCAGCATTAGAGGCTGTGAAACTCGTGGAGGATGGCCAAATCGTTGGTCTAGGAACGGGTTCCACAACGTACTACGCAATCGAAGAAGTGGGAAGACGGGTCAGAGAAGAAGGCTTGAACGTCCTAGGCATATCAACATCAAATCAATCAACGAGTTTGGCCAAGGAGTTTGGGATTCCCTTAACGAGTCTGAATGAGCATCCACGACTGGACGTCGCCATCGATGGTGCGGATCAAGTCGACCCTCAACTGAATCTGATAAAAGGTATGGGTGGTGCGTTGACCCGTGAAAAGATTGTGGATGGCGTAGCGACTTCTTTAATCATAATTGTCGATGAAACAAAAGTTACCGAGCGACTTGGGGTCAATCAGGTTGTTCCCGTGGAGGTGCTCCCCTTCGCAAAAGGGGTAGTTAGTCAACGAATTTCAGAGATAGGTGGAAAACCAGTCTTACGATGTTCGGTCAATGAGAGCCCTGTTGTGACGGATAACGGAAATTACATCTTCGATGTGAATTTTGGTGAGATTAACAATTGTGAAGTCTTGGAGACAACGGTCAAGAGAATTCCAGGAGTGATTGAGGTGGGCTTGTTCATTGACATGGCTCACATCGTATTTGTAGGCTATCGATCAAAGGTAGAAAAAATCGAAAAAAAAGTCCTCTAAAAGCAAGCATTCCAATAGTCGATTGCATGTCAAGAATAAATAAGGTAAGTGGGTTTAGTTAACCAGCAGATCACCATATTTACATTGAAATAAGCTCGTTGGTCTTCAATTTTCACTCTTACGTTTAGAATTCTTGTTGGGGACGTACTCACGGACGAGACTGTTTAGCGATTTCATTCCCCGATAAAGTAATGTTAAATTCGTCTTGTATTACTTTTTGCGAGGTCTCGGACGTAAAGAGTATCTATAGAATAATCTATCGACTTTTGATAATCTGTTTACATTGGTCTGCATGTGCACAGTATTCGAGACATGATGTCGTATCGTCAGGCTTTGTCCAGGTAGCACCACAGGAGATGCAGACGCCTTCCGTCTCATCACTCCAGAGCTCTACATTGCCGCCACAGACGTGACATTTTACATACTTCACGGTAGGTCTGACGAACAAATCAATGCCGGGGCAAGTTTGTTGGTTAGCTATGGGCGTCCTTATCCAACTCACCCGATCTCACCGCTAATAGTTATTACCTGTCGTTCGAGGGGGATTTGTTTTCCTGATGCTTCAATTGCTTTCTTTACGATCCAGAGCAAACCGGAGCAACAGGGAACCTCCATGTGGGCAACAGTTATACTCCTCACAGTATTATTCTTCAATATCGCTGTAAGCTTTTTCACATAGCCTTGAGCATCATCGAACTTTGGACACCCAATTACCACAGATTTATTGGAGAGCAGAGAACCGTGTACATTTGGGTATGCAAGGGGAACACAGTCGGCTATAACTAGAAGGTCGTGGTCGTCAAAGAAGGCTGCTTTCGTTGGCACAAGGTATAGCTGTACAGGCCATTGTCTAAGGGCTGAAGTCTCAGGTGGTGGCGAAGGTTTTTGTTGTGCTAAATAGGCGTGTACCGCTTCCTCATCGAATGTCTCGGCTTCTCGCTCAATTATTTGAATGGCTCCCTGAGGACAATGTCCAAGACAAGCGCCTAAACCATCACAGTAATTATCGCTCATAAGCTTGGCTTTACCATCTATTATTTGAAGAGCTCCTTCTGCACATTTGGGTATGCATTGGCCACACCCATTACACAGTTCCTCATCTATACGTACTATTTTTCTGATTTCCAAGACTTTTATGACCTCCTATCAATAAGTATTGACGAGTTTTTAAGCTAACTACTTATTATGAAATATCTTTCATATGAAATTATATTCATATGTATTTAAACTTTTAGGTTTCAAAGATGAATGAACTGCCTAACCGGATACACGAAACGTATCAGATAAAAAGGATGATGCA